>NZ_JAYGHR010000004.1:0-174010 GCF_034932365.1 Limnoraphis robusta BA-68 BA1
TTGCGTTCCTTGCAGCTTCATTTCATACACAAGCATAGATTATCGGCATCAAGCCACGATAAACTTATGTTAGCATAAAATAATCCGTCGTGAACGACGGGGCTTTAAACCTGCTTCTCTTGGTAAAACTAACGGCAGTCGAGCGCGAGATTATGACCATCACGAACGCCTTTGATGGTTCTGGGTTCAGTCTGGAGGGGCGACAACTCGGGGTAAAAACAGCTTGGGGTAAGGTTTTGAGCAAGCCGACCTTAGATCGGGCTAATTTGCAGGTCTATTGACGTACTTTTTTGCGATTGGCAAGCCAATTGTGTGCTACCGCGCCATCGCCTGGTTTATCTTTTCAGAGGACTGCCAACCGAAACCTTTTCCTCATGGGACTTACAGGTAACTTTTCGCCCCCAAAACTCCTGACTTCTTCTGCATTTCAAGCAACTTTATAGACAACTCTTTTCTGATGACAGTCTAAGATTTCTTTCAATGCAGTTTTAATTTTCATGGGTGTTGCACTTTCAACGGATTGAGCGAGTTCTGATGTTCTCTCCCCTAACCAACCGGATGCGACATCAAACCCCTCTGTTGCTTTTTCTAGGGTCATGTTATAAGCAATTTTGACTTGATCTGGAGTTGAATGTTTCATTTTTTTAATCACAGCTTGACGTTGTTCTTGAGTGAGATTGTTCCAAACTTGTTGTTCAATAATCCCCACTCCTGAAATGGCAATGACTGCATTTCCGGTGGCGATCGCTGAACCAATATCAGTCCGCGTTTTGACTAGATAACGTTTCCATTCTGGAGAAATTTCTTCCCAAATGGCTTTGATGACTGAAGCGCTGAGTAAGGCGGTTCCGACAGTTGGAAATAAGATCACAACGGTTGTAATAACAGCAGAAGTCAACATTCTTGGCCCGACTTCTGTGATGGCTTCTTCCAGGGTTATTTCATCTTTTAAAACTTTAATTAAAGTCGGAATTACTTCAATTCCGACCGTAAATCCTAATGCAGCAAAAGCACTTCCATCCATCAGTTTTTGGATCACTTTAATCGCTACAGATCGAATAAAACCTGTTTTTAAACCTGCTAAAGTTACTTCTAGAATATTAAAAATTTCGGCTTTAGCGAGTTCTTTTTCCTCTCGACAATAAGCCCCTATTTTTTTAATAGACTGAAACAAAATATTGAGCGTTGCGTTAATAGCGGCACCTTCTAAACCTGCACCGTTCACTTCTTTTACGGTTGCGGCTACACTCATTACGTTTGCTGCTAAGTAAGGATTTTCAGCAACCCATTGAGCAAAATTTTGGCTAATTGGAAAGCTTTGAACCCCATCAATATCAATGAGAAGGGTTGCTCCTACTAGATGAGCGTTTTCGGAATTGCTGGGAATTTCTCCCGAATAACGCTGAGATTTAACTTGTTTTTCAAGATATTGTGCTGAACTCGCTTGGGCTTGAATTTCAGCAATGACTTGTCCGACTTTCTGAATATAAAGATCTGGACTCAATTTTGTCATTCCATCGCGGGGAAGTTGATCATCAGGAGATTCCGATCCTTTTAGTCCCGCGTTAATATTATAGCCAATGGCTTGCAAATGTTCAAACGCAAAACCAAAAGCTTGCGGATTTTGGCTCATTTGAGGATTACTTTTTTTCATCAAAGCTGCACCCGGTTCTAAAATTTCAGTCACAGAGGGAATGAGTCCGTCGAGAATTGCATCAATTTTATTTTTCATCGTTCTGGCTCAGTTATCAATCAACTGGAATAGATTGAAGACTCCTGGCACTATCTTAAATTTTTTAGCCAAAATAGAGAAGCGTTAAATTACTGAACTTGGAAAACTTTGGATGTATTGATCAACTCGCAAATCTCCGTAAATTTACGAGTGAGTCTGTATTTTTTTTGACCTGATATCTATTGCATTCGATCCAAGGTACGATATTGAATGGCTTCGGCTAAATGATTGGCCTGAATTCCATCCGATCCCGCTAAATCAGCAATAGTACGGGCCACTTTTAAAATGCGATCGCTGCCTCGGGCTGACAGCCCTAATTTCCGAATACAGCCTTCTAAAAGCTGAAGACAAGTGTCGTCGAGTTGACACCATTTTTGAATATGGCGACTTTGCATTTGAGCATTACACTGGATATTCGCTTCATCTTGAAACCGAACTTGAGCAATATCTCGTCCTTTCTTAACTCGTTCTCTGATGGTTTCTGAACTTTCTCCGGTCGATTTTTGAGTAATTTCTTCGGCTTTTAAACGGTTAACAGCCACTTGTAAATCAATCCGATCCATCAATGGCCCAGATAGTCTTGCCCAGTATTGTTCTCGTTGTCGAGGCGAACAAGTGCAAGGTTGAATGGGGTCGCCGTAATACCCACAGGGACAGGGATTTGTACTGGCAATTAAAGTGAATTTAGCGGGAAAAACAACGGATTGACGAGTGCGAGTTACGGTAACAAATCCATCTTCTAAAGGTTGACGTAAATACTCTAATACGTTACGCTTAAATTCGGTTAATTCATCGAGGAAAAGTAAACCATTAGAAGCCAGTGAAATCTCACCGGGTTTCGGAAAACTTCCCCCTCCGACTAAAGATGGCCCTGATGCCGAATGATGAGGACTGCGAAAGGGGCGATCGCAAACTAAACTGCCGCAATTTTTTAACAATCCCGCAACAGAATGAATCCGAGTTACTTCTAAAGCTTCTTCAAAGGTTAAAGCCGGTAAAATTCCGGGTAAACGTCGCGCCAACATCGTTTTTCCACTTCCGGGAGGCCCAACAAAAATCAGATTATGTCCGCCTGTTGCGGCAATTTCTAAGGCTCGTCTAGCATGAGTTTGTCCTTTAACATCTTTTAAATCTAAATCAATTTTTTGCCTTTGAGATAACACTTTGGAGAGGTCTAACTTCACAGGTTTATAAGCATCTGGACGTTCTAAAAAGTCAGCCACTTCAAAAATTGTTTTGAACCCATAAACCGCCATATCTTCCACAATTGCGGCTTCTTGGGCGTTATCTTCCGGGACAACTAACCCCGCAATTCCCATTTGAGAAGCCGCCGCCGCAATTGGTAAAACGCCCGCTACCGCCCGCAAACTTCCGTCTAGTGAAACTTCACCTAAAAATAAAAAATCCCCTAATAAATTGGGATTAATTTGTTCAGAAGCGGCTAAAATCCCAAGACTAATCGGTAAATCAAAACTCGGCCCTTCTTTGCGTAAATCAGCCGGAGTTAGATTAATCACAATACTCCGCATTGGAAAGGCATATCCGGCGTTTTTTAATGTCGCTTTAACTCGTTCACGAGATTCTTGGACAGCAGTATCGGGTAAACCTAAAACCACGATTTTCGGGAGTCCTCCCGAGATATCAACTTCGACTCCAACTTTCACGGCATCAATTCCGACAACGGAAGCACTCCAAACTCTAGCTAACATGATGATTTTGATGGATAATATTTCAAATGATCTCCTGTAATTGACAGAACAACTGAAGCTACAAAAATTGCAGCTTTTCGTTGTCCATCGGATGCTAGAGTTAAATTTAGACGAAATCAGACCAATGACTAATCAAGAAACGGTATTTAGTAAAATCATCCGTCGTGAAATTCCGGCTGATATTGTTTACGAGGATGAGTTGGTTTTAGCCTTTAAGGACATTGCCCCCCAAGCACCTGTCCATATTGTTCTGATTCCAAAGAAGCCTATTCCTAAGTTAGCCGATGCGACTCCAGAAGACCATGCCCTGATGGGACATTTGTTGTTAAAAGTTAAACAAATTGCCGATGAAGCAGGACTTGACAACGGTTTTCGAGTGGTGATTAATAATGGGGAAGATGGAGGTCAGACGGTTTATCACCTGCATATTCATATTTTGGGCGGTCGTCCCATGCAATGGCCCCCCGGTTAGAAAGAAGTCAGGTGTAGGGGCGGGTTCCGAATAGATCCATCATGTCTGACAGACAACTTATATAAACCCGCCCCGGAGTTGGGAGTCGGGAGTTTGGGAGATCTTGCCTGTTCCCTATTCCCCACACAAAGCGCTATGCTTTTAATAAGCCCTGCTTATGTAAACATAAACAAACTTTTATAAAAAATGCTTTACAAAACTCTCATATGTATGCTGACCTGATACAATCAGGTTCAAGGTAGCTAACTTGCTACCGAGCGTACCTTGAAAACAGAATTTAGCAATTATTCAAGCATGACCACAACACTACAACAGCGCGAAGGCGCCAACCCGTGGGAACGGTTCTGCAACTGGATCACTTCCACCGACAACCGCATCTATATCGGTTGGTTTGGGGTTCTGATGATTCCGACCTTGCTGACTGCGACCATTTGCTTCATCATCGCATTTGTAGCTGCACCTCCGGTTGACATTGACGGGATTCGCGAACCTGTAGCGGGTTCTTTGTTGTACGGAAATAATATCATCTCTGGTGCTGTTGTTCCGTCTTCTAACGCGATTGGTTTACACTTCTACCCGATTTGGGAAGCTGCATCTCTCGATGAGTGGCTGTACAACGGTGGCCCTTACCAGTTGGTGATTTTCCACTTCTTCATCGGCATCTGCTGCTACATGGGCCGTCAGTGGGAGTTATCCTACCGTTTAGGAATGCGTCCTTGGATCTGTGTAGCCTACTCAGCTCCTCTGTCTGCTGCCACTGCGGTATTCTTGATCTATCCAATTGGTCAAGGTAGCTTCTCTGATGGTATGCCTTTGGGTATCGCTGGAACCTTCAACTTTATGATCGTGTTCCAGGCTGAACACAATATCCTCATGCACCCCTTCCATATGTTAGGTGTTGCAGGTGTGTTTGGTGGAGCTTTGTTTAGTGCGATGCACGGAAGCTTGGTAACTTCTTCTTTGGTTCGTGAAACCACTGAAGTTGAATCTCAAAACTACGGTTACAAGTTCGGTCAAGAAGAAGAAACCTATAACATTGTAGCCGCTCACGGTTACTTTGGGAGGCTTATCTTCCAATATGCTTCTTTTAACAACTCTCGCGCACTGCACTTCTTCTTAGGTGCATGGCCGGTTATCGGAATCTGGTTTACCGCGTTAGGCGTTTCCACGATGGCGTTTAACCTCAACGGTTTCAACTTCAACCAGTCTGTCCTCGACTCTAGTGGTCGTGTGATCAATACCTGGGCTGATGTAATCAACCGTGCAAACTTGGGTATGGAAGTTATGCACGAGCGCAATGCTCATAATTTCCCATTAGACTTAGCTTCTGGTGAGTCTGAGCCGGTTGCACTCGTGGCTCCTTCCATCAATGGCTAATGCCAGTGTTCGATCCGAATAGCTAGTTAACGAACGCTCTCCATGAGGAGGGCGTTTTTATTATTGCACAACTTTACCAAGAGAAGCAGGTTTAAAGCCCCGTCGTTCACGACGGATTATTGTATGCTACAATAACTTATCGTGGAGCGACAATGATAAACATGATTGTCTATGAAATGAAGCTACAAGGAACGCAATACCAGTACAGAAAGTTAGACGAAGCTATCCGTACTGGTCGTTTCGTTCGTAACAGCATCATTAAAGCATGGATAAATGGTCAAGTTAAAAGTCGTAACGATGCTTATGCCTACTGCAAACTGCTGTCAGACAACCCTAGTTTTCCCTGGGTAAACAAACTCAATTCTATGGCTCGACAAGCGCACGCAGAGAGAGCATGGGCATCAATTGAACGATTTTATCAAAATTGTCGGCAAAAAATACCGGGGAGGAAAGGCTTTCCCCAATTTAAAAAGTACCAAGTCAGAGCATCAGTTGAGTACAAAACATCGGGTTGGGTGCTTTCAGAAGATAGACGCTATTTAACTTTCTCAGACAAGTTTCAAGCGGGTACATTTAAGCTTTGGGGAAGTCGAAATCTCCACTTCTATCAACTCCAACAAATTAAACGGGTTAGGGTGATTAGAAGACACGATGGATATTATGCCCAATTTTTGCTCGATCATAAAAGGGAGGAAAACAAAGAACTCAGTAACAAACAAACAGGTTTGGATGTCGGTTTAAACCATTTCTACACCGATTCCACCGGGATACAGGTAGAGAATCCCCGCTTTTTAAGACAAGATGAGCGACGAATTAAAAAGCTGCAACGTCGATTATCTCGAAAAAAAAAGGGAAGTCAAAACCGCTCAAAAGCCAGAAATCGTTTAGGTAGAAAATATCTTAAGGTTTCACGCAGGCGTAACGATTGGGTTTGTAAACAGGCCCAACACGTCATACAGTCTAACGACTTGGTAGCGATTGAAAACCTACGGATACGCAATTTAGTTAAAAATCATCATCTAGCTAAATCAATTAATGATGCTGCTTGGTACAGATTTAGAGAATGGTTAGAGTATTTTGGGAGAATTTATGGGGTGACAGTGATTGCTGTTGAACCCGCATATACTTCTCAAAATTGCTCAAATTGCGGTGAAAAGGTTGTCAAAACTCTCAGCACCCGGACTCACAAATGTCCTCACTGTGGGTATGTAGCAGACCGGGATGAAAACGCCGCCAAAAACATTCTAAAATCTGCACTCAAACAGCTATCAAATACCGTCGGGCAGATGGAAATCAACGCCTCCCGAGAGACTGATCTCTGCTTAAGTGGGGAAACCCAGTTGAGTAAGTCAACTCATAGAAAGAGGAAACCCAAACAGTGATGTTTGGAATCTCCGTCGTTTACGGCGGAGAGGATGTCAAATAACTTTGCAAAGTGTGATCGGATTTTTGCCCAAAAACCGGGTTTTTATTGGTTTTAAAGGATTGCAAAGTCCTGACTATCGAGAGAACTTGCAGATACCCCTTCAAGCGTGGCTAAGAGTTGATCGGTTTCGGCGATTTGAATCAACGTATTTTCACCAGACTGCACAAACTCCAACTGTTCAAAGGTCAGATTCTCAGCTAATTGGATGATATCTTGACCATCTACAAAATCTGTCACTAACAAACTGTCTGAATTGGGATCAACAATCAGTTGCTCAGAAGCATCAGACTCAACAGAACTCTCTGAAGTTGCTTCGAGAGGTTCACCTGTTAACAAATCGCTGGCAGCAGAAGCTGATTCTAGGGGAGTAAACTTAATCGTATCAAAGCGAGCATATTCGCCCTGACGACCTTGAGCCGAAATTTCAAAAGAATCACCGGGCTGTAATTGTACCGCTTCGTGAGTCACACGGCTCGTTAATGAGTCAGGTGTTGATCCATACTCACCTAAATCTTCGTCCAACTCGAAACTGTGGCTTTCTCCCGCAACAGTAACCGTAGCGGCGGAAACACCATCACTTTCATCGAAGTAACTGACTTCCACCCGATAAGTTCCCGCTTCCCCTTCAAAGCTTCCTAAAGCCGTTCCTATTTTGTCCCGAGAACCTTTGAGAGAAATGTGTTGACCCCCAGAAGCGCCAGAACCATTAATTGATTCGACGGTATAACCTGTCAGTTCAAGGTCTTCAGCTTCGATCACGATAGACTCAGAAGTAGAATCATCGGGAACTTCTGTACCAGAGTCATCCGGTTCGGAAGTTGGATCATCCTCATCGGGAGTTGAATCATCATCAAGATCAGGATCATCAACAACTGGATCATCCGGGTTAGAATCATCTGGGTTAGGATTATCCGGGCTGGAACTCGCTGCTAAAAATTCCTTAATCGCATCAAATTTGGGCGAACTTTCCTGATAGATACTTTCTCGAACTCCCCAACTTCCCCATTTAGTAGGAGTCCCAACATCACTGAAGTGTGCAAACAAACCGCCACCGAGTTCAGACCATTTCTCAAAATATTCAGTGTACAATTCTCCCAAGCGAGAATCACGGTTTGCTGCAATAAATAAATCCGTAATCGCCTGATTGTTTTCAACACCCTTTGTACCGACAAGATGCTGTCCACCTTCATAAGCAACCAGATCTAAATCTTTTTGCTCGGCAAGGTTAACATATTTTTGCATCCAATCAAATGATCGTTGTAAAGCGCCTCCTTCTGGTCCGTTGCTGAGAACTCCGCCTTCAGTGAGTTCTTGAAACAGTTTATTTAAACCGCCATCAGGATCTTTTGTCCAGCTTTCAACTTCGGCTTTATATTGGGAATTTCCCAGATAGTTCCCAAAATAGGGCGCAATTGCGATCGCATCAATTCCGGCTTGTTCATAGGATAATCCAGTAGAGTCGATGTATTCTAAAGACTTCGCTGCGGTCCAGGAATTCGCCGCTTGAGCGCCTAAAACTCCAACGACACGATCTTTGTCATTTCCGAAGACATCATCCCAAATTTGACTCACTTCAGAGGTGCGTTTTCCGAACCAATAACGGGCTTTTTCGTTATCAGTGACATTCAAATTTGAGAATTCCTGTTTTCCTTGATCTAGAACATAATTCGCCTGAGTAAACATAAAGTTCCAGACTTCATTAGAATACTCAACATAGACATTGAGATTGGGATCGAGGTTGTCTTTAACGTATTCGGCGAAGTTCTGAACATATTCATCAGTGGCTTCATGGGGTATGGTAAACCAAGGATCAATTCCGGTTTCGTTTGCTAATTCGACGAGGATTTCAACCGGAACACCTCCACCAAAATAGTCGGCATCATCGACTTCAGGACGTTCACTCCATTGTTTTTGTTGGGAGCTATTTGTGTCTATCCAATCCATGAATCGTAGGACTTTATAACCCTCTAAGCTTTCGATAAAGTCAGGGTTAAAAGTTTGGGATTGGTAAGTGTCGATGTATTCTTCTGGAATCACACGAATGTTGCGAATGTAGTCTCCAGTATTATTCGGATCGGTTTCAGTAATTCTGAGGTTTAATTTTCCTCCTGGCTGCGCGTAGAAAACATCTTGTCCCGGTTGGGATGCGGCTTGATCTTTTTTTGCTCCGAGTAAATAGTCAATCTTCCCTTCACCGTCGTAAAGGACAACAAATCGACCCCCTTTTTCATCGTTGGGAAGCATCGTTCCGACACTGGTAAATTCACCGCCATCAAGTGATTTGACCCAACCGTTTTCATCGAGTTCGAGTTGATTGGTTTCATTGGTACTCCAAGTGTTTGAGCCATGCGTAATCCAATCTCGTGAACTTTTGAAATAATCGATCAATGGATATTGAGTAGACCAATCATTAATTCCGTTCAGATTGGTGCCGATTTGAACAGTGTTATTCTCCATTTTAGCTTCTCTGTATGTGGATTTGCAACAGTCTTGGTAGAAGCTTCCTGCTGGTGGTCTTTCAAAGCTAAAGCCTTGATTTTTCAGCAGAAATGTTAAGACAACAACCCTGTATTCTCGGAGAAGTACCGTTCCACGTCCTCACAAAAATTTGATTCATCAATCGAGCATATTTTTATTTTAGCTCTAAATAAGTGATTGATGAGAACAAGCTTATCTTAAACCAAAATCTCTAGTTTTAGCAATCGTTTTTTGTGTCAGTTCTTGAGGTGTCACAAGCCTATTTATTGACAACAACAATAGCATGAAATTTATGAGAATTTCACGCAGATTAGTATCAGTATTTCAGTGAATACTTACAAAAAAATCTAGATTTTTTCTAAAAATGATTATTTATGTATTCAAAAAACTACAAAGTATTCTCCCATCGCTGTCAAAACCTGAAACTGATTGACTCGATGAATAAACGTTAATAAAGAGTTGAAATAGGAAAATACCAAAGATGGGTTTTTGGTGTTCATGTTGAAAATAACCTCAGTGATTGCTTCTACGAAATTTTCAGCAACCCCCCCTAACAAAAATGAGTGAAAAACTCACTTCCCCTTGTGTTGAAAGGTTTTTTCAGATTTCTCAAAGTTACAGTATCACCTTTACCTTGAGAATCTGACCTTCCAACACTCAACCCCATCTACAAAGTCATTTATTGAGTTCCGGAAGAAAAAAAAAACTGCGTGACAGTTCGTTAACTGTCACAAGCTGAATAGCGATCGCATTTTAGCCTTGAATTCAAGACAAAATACCGTCAATTTAGGATAAATTTATAGTGACTTTTGGCGGTAATCCTAAAACAACATGAATCGTCACTTGATCGAGTTCTGAAACGCTTTTTTCTTGAAACTCTTTAACGGTTAACAAAGGATTTAACATCAAACCCAAAAGCTTATTATTTGCTTTTGATTCAATCAATTTTTTGATTTCCTCTGATTTTACAGTGCCAATAGAACCACTGAGATTAGTCGTAACCTGCGGCACACCAATACCCGTTGTAATCTGAAAATTATTGACTTTAATTCCAATCTGTTTTAGTAAAACAATCACTTCTTTATAATCAGCTAGTAAATTATTCACTTTTTCTTGTGCTGCTGCACTAATCACTGCTGTTCCGTCTTGAAGGCTTCCAACAACTTGCTGACTGCCCGTTTTAACAAAACCAAACTTACTGAAAAAGTTGCCCATTTTGATAACCCTTAGAGTTTAAAGCTAAACTCAATGTTACTCCAACTACAAGAAATTGTAAATCATACCCGAGGTAATCTAACAAATATATCCTGTTCACTGTAAAAAAATGTTACAAAAATCCTGGGTTTGACTGGTTTTTACCCCGACTAATTCTTCATGTGTTCAAAGGGGCCAGGATTTAGAGAAAAGTTGGACAATTATTCTTACAAATCTAGCTGCATTGGAGCTAAAATAAAGTTAGGCGAATCAACAACATCTCGATCTCGATGAACACACGAAAAACAATTCACCGCCGATGGAAAAAGTTCTGGATAGTTTTTCTGGTAACTGTTGCTATGATCGGCTTGGCAGTTTCCAGTTATGCTTTTATCGGGATTTTTACCGTTAAAACGCCTGAAGAGTCTACTGTCAATTCTACCTCGACTCAAAATTCACTAGAAACGGTTGTCTCTCCCGAAGCTTCTGAGTCAATCTCTCAAAATCAACAAACTCAAAATAAACAAACGTTATTTTCTCAGGTTAATCGTTCATCGGGTTGTAATCCTTCCAATGGAGAACCTGTAGATAATATCATTGCATCTTTTTATGGAAAAGACGCTTATCCTTGGACGAATCAACTTCGTTGGGATTGTGTTTATAATATTAATAACTTTTCCGGTTCTAATTTAATCGAACAATTCAATAAAGCCCGAGATGCAGCCGCATCAAACGGAGGTGGAGTTGTTTATTTCCCTGCTGGAACTTATAGCTTTACCGATAATATTGAACTCAAAGACGGCGTGATTTTACGCGGTGAAACCCCTTCTGTCAAAGATGCTAAATCTGCTAATTATTCTCCGCCCTCCAAGTTAGTTTTTCCTAAATACGAACCAAAACTCTCAGGAAATGGCACACAGAACGAAACAGCTTTTAAAAAAATTTCAACAAATAATCCTCTACAAGATAGTAATATTGGCTTCGTCAATTTAGAGATTAATCGCGCTGCTATTTCGATTTTAGCAGATATGAACGCCCAGAAAAATAAAAATATTGTGGTGTTTGGAGTTCGCAGTAATAACGTCGCCCAACCCGATCCAAAAGTTCCTGATCTTTCCTTTCAAGAACCTTGGCAAAGATACAGTTATCGCTTTGCAGCCAATCTTGAACTTACGGCTTCTGAGAATATTTTAGTCGCTAATAATCGGATTAATGATCAAATTACGGATAATTTTGAACAGCCCGGATATCAACTGAAAACCCGCGATAAAAAATCGACTTTAACCTATTCAGACGGCAAAAAAGCAATCTTTCACTATGGGAATCATTATGGCATTGTTGTCAATCGTTTTGGCAAAAATGGTGAAGGATTTAAATTAGCCGCAACCCCAAAAACCGAACCGGGATTATTTCGCCCTGGGGTTGTAATTCGAGATAATTGGGTGTATCATACAATGAGAGTCGCTATTCATGCTTCAGGTCAAGGTTTAATCATTCAAGATAATCAAATCAAAGACCAAGCGAATAAACAATGGTGGCTAGATCCGACCGGAATGCGAGAAGCAACGGGTGCTGTTACTTTGGAAAATCGGGCAATTGATTGGTCGGGATGGGATGTTTTAGTTGAAGGAAATAATTATGAAGTCTATCGTCATATTGTCGGAGATACGGGCTATTTAAGCGTCGATGGCGAGGGTATTTTAATTCAAGAATGTTGTGGCGGAACTAAAGTCAATGGGGCGATCATTCGCAATAATCAAGGGAATGCTTATATTGGATTTTACAAAGTTCAAGAAATGCAAAATGTCACCCTTGAAAATAATCAATTAAGTAACAACGCAGATATTTTAGTTCTCGCAGATACCAATAATAGCCCCTACGCGATGAAAGATGTGAAAGTTGTTAATAATCAAGTTGGCGGTAATATTGTGGCGAAAGCCAGCGCAGGCGGGAGTGGAAATATTATTCAAGGTAATATGGGGAATGGAGGGAAAATCGAGCATACTTGTTCTGTAGAAGTGAAGAATAATCAGGGTTTTGACGTTAAACCTTGCCAATAAAAAGCCCAGTTTCACGCAGAAACCAGGCTTTATGATTAATCAGCTTAATTGATGAAGCTGAGTTAACGAATTAAAATTCTATACTGCTACAGCAGACTTAGAAGTAGCACTGAGTTCACCTTTAGCATATTTCGCAGCAAAGTCATCGAGAGTGATAGCCTTGATCTTGCTAGCATTTCCAGCCGCCCAGAATTGCTGATAACGATCAGCACAAACCGCTTTCATCTTGGTAATAGAAGGCTTCAGGAAATGGCGGGGGTCAAAGTTAGCCGGATCTTTAGCAGCAGCTTCACGGAAAGCAGCAGTAATGGCTAAACGGTTATCGGTGTCAATATTAACCTTACGAACACCGCTCTTGATTCCTTTTTGGATTTCTTCAACGGGTACACCGTAGGTTTCAGGGATCTTACCGCCATATTGGTTAATAATTGCGATCAGATCTTCAGGAACAGAAGAAGAACCGTGCATTACTAAGTGAGTATTGGGTAAGCGGCGGTGAATTTCTTCAATGCGGCTGATCGCCAAAACTTCGCCAGTCGGCTTGCGAGTGAATTTATAAGCACCGTGACTGGTACCAATGGCAACCGCTAAAGCATCAACTTGAGTCTTTTCAACGAACTCAACTGCTTCATCAGGATCAGTCAACAATTGATCATGGGAAAGCTTTCCTTCAGCACCATGACCATCTTCTGCTTCACCCATTCCAGTTTCCAGAGAACCTAAGCAACCGAGTTCTCCTTCAACACTAACACCAATGGAGTGAGCGACTTTAACAACTTCAGCCGTAACGTTAACGTTGTACTCAAAGCTGGCGGGAGTCTTCGCGTCTGCTTCAAGAGATCCATCCATCATCACGCTCGTGAAGCCATTACGCATGGCAGAGTAGCAAGTTGCAGGAGAGTTACCATGATCTTGGTGCATGGCAATGGGAATGTGGGGATAGGTTTCGATCGCCGCTAAAATCAAGTGGCGCAGGAAATTTTCACCCGCATATTGGCGAGCGCCGCGAGAAGCTTGCAGAATCACGGGGCTATCAGTTTCGTGAGCAGCCTGCATGATCGCAATGATCTGCTCCATGTTGTTGACATTGTATGCAGGGATGCCATAATTGTTTTCGGCCGCGTGATCGAGCAGCAACCGCATGGGTACTAGCGCCATATATAGTCTCCTCCTAAACTGTGTTGTCGGTGAGTTTTTTCTTAGATCGTCATCTTGAGATCATCTTAAGACAAAATCTTAAGTTATTGTGAATTGTATCAGAATTTGGGTGCCGAGATGACATAGGAAGTTTGTGATCCCTAAAATTTGGGTGTTTTTTCCTCAAAAACTGTTTCCGAGGACATCCGCCCTCTGTGCAACCCCTATCACCACAGGCATCTCCGAGTCAGACCAATCGCTGGAACGTAGATGAGATAAGAAGATAAACTTAACGGAGAGGGTGGGATTCGAACCCACGAGGAGCCATAAGACCCCTAACAGATTTCGAGTCTGTCGCATTCAACCAAGCTCTGCCACCTCTCCAATTTCACTGAAAACGGGCTAATATTTAATCCCTAACAGACTATCATATCACAGGAAAGAACCATCTGTCTGATCAGAGTTCAAACTGCTTTCAAATCCTTTCGTGGGTGTCCATTGCAGTGCGCCATCGCGACTCGTCCAAAACACTTGAGTTTGTCGCTGGGTGAGAAGTTCAAGAGTTTCGGAGTCAATCGTATTCGATGAGGCGATCGCAATTTGAGGTTGGAGTACCCTGAGTATTTTCGGGTCAAGGGCATTTCCCGGCCACCATAAGACTTGAGTGGGGCTAATGGTTTCGGCTTGTAAGAGTTTAATTTGGTTATCAATATTCACTTCACCTAACAACATCCATTTGAGATCACCAATAAAAAATTCGACAACCGGAGTCTCAGCATCAATCAATTCGACTTGAGTTGAACCCAATTCTAGCAATTCTTCGAGAGGGAGAGGTAAATAAACACCCTGACGAGATTCAATTGCTTTCTGAATCTCTAAAGAACTCACATAATAAGCTTTTTTAGGCGCAGGATTATCATAAAAGATTTTAATCGGTAGTTTTTCTAAAATCACTGGCCAGCCAATACTTAAACTTAAACGAGAATGAGTCGAGACTGAATAATCAATGTGATTAACCCCTTGCTTTTGCAAGAACGGTAACACGGTGTAGCGGGCTGTATCTTGACTTCCACTATTCACTAAAGTTGTATTTCCCCGATCTTGAATCACCAAAACGGGTTCTCCAGAAGTAGCAAGAATCGTCGCTTGAAATTGAGAGGATTTGTTATACCAAACGGGAACAATCGCAATCGCAATCGCGGCGATCGCGGCGAAAGTAACGGGATTGAATAGGAAAGAAAACAGCCCAGATCGGGTTAAATTTTGACGGTTGAGGCTTCTAGCTTCTCGTTGACTTCCAATCACCCAAACGAGAATGTTGATGGCGTAGAGGGCAATTAATTGAATTTGAGAGAGGGAACCGACAGCCATCGAGTTTCCCGGCTGTTGGCTGAAAAACTGCACCAGAGTAAGCAACCCCTCAACAGGATAATTCAACAATGAGGCGAGCGCCGTTCCGCCTGTCGGCCAAAAGAGGGCAACAATTGCCGTAAATAATCCCCCCAACGTAATCAGTGCCACAAAAGGAACCGTAATCACATTGACGAGAATGCTGTAGGGAGAAACAATATTAAAAACGTAGAGTTGTAGAGGGAGCGTCCAAATCGATGCAGCAACGGGAACAGCGAACAAAGACGCTATCGTTGGGGGCATCCAATCTAACCGTTTCATCATCGGCGGGACACTGACTAATAATCCCAGAGTAGCTAAAAAGCTAAACTGAAATCCCAAGTCCCAAATCCATAAAGGATTCCACAGGAGTAAGACAACAGCGACTGCGACTAAGACACTCAGGGGCTTGACCTGGCGGTTGGTGGCAAATCCAATTAATGCGGCTAATCCCATCAATGCGGCTCGTAATACCGAGGGTGACGCCCCGGTTAAGCCCACATAGCCGAGTAAAGCCAGGACTCCAATCCCCAAGCGTTGGCGGGGTGAAGCGGCTCGGGTTAAGGCGAGTACCACCCCCAACACGAGGGAAACGTGAAATCCCGAGGCGGCTAAAATATGAGCGAGTCCCACCTGTACAAACTGATCGCGAACATCGTAGGGGAGATCAACGGCTCGTCGTCCTAACACCATCGCACTGACAACGGGGCCTTGAGGAACGCCTAATCCTTGGACTTGAACCCGAACAATACGCTGTCGAATCGCCCACCATCCCCAACTTTGACCTCCAGAGGGTTTAATCAGGGTGAGGTAACGGCCTCTAAGTCCGGCAAATCCGCCCTGACGAGCTAAGTAGGCGGGAAAATCAAAGGCTCCAGGATTTGTGGGGGGTTGGGGTTTGTAGAGACTTCCCGTAACGGCGATCGCGGCTCCTGGATATAGACCTGTTGCTTGTAGGATCGGTACGGTGACATAGAGTTTACCGCTTACTTCCCGACTCACTTCAATCGGCTTGTCGTTGCCCATAATTTCGTTGACTTGAGCGGTTTTGAGCCAAAATTGCGCTCGTCCAGAACGGGTGAGATTGGGAGGAGTGGTGACTTTTCCACGAACGGTGATGATCATTTCGGGAGCATCATTATCCGTAACTAACCGACTGATGTCATTGGGAGCGGGTTGGGGGGCGCGAACTTGCAGATAGAGGCTGGCGGCAATGGCGATTAATCCCGCGAATAACCAAACGGTTTCTGGGATTGGGGGATTGTACGGGGGTGCATTTGACCCAGAAACCGAGGCAGGGGAGTCGGTCGCTATCAATTGCCCTTTTTCCCCTACCGTCGGATAAGCAGTTATTTTGGCTTCCTGCTGTTGGCTGTGCCGTCGTTTGATTTGTGCCTGACGCTGTTTGCGTTTCACGAATTCTCGCAACATTGTCGCGATCGCCAAAATTAAGGCAAGCACTAACACGGCTGATCTTCCCCAGACCACAGCACTACAGAGCAACCCCAGAATATAAGCGAGACCAAAAATAGTAACTGCCGTTTGATTCATTACTGCTTGGCAGGCAGACCTTAGTTTAGATGGACAAGCCCAACTTTAGCCCTAGTATGCCATGAATCAGCATGATTGAGATGGCTAAAGTGCCGAGGTAGGCATGGGTGATCCGTAGTGCATCTTTGTTTCCGGCGAAGCCACTGAAGGCAATCAAACCGTTAATGGCGAGGACGCCGAGTAATGCAGTACCAGTCCAAAAATGTGGACTTTCGAGAATCGGCTGTTTTTGCATGACTAGCGAAAGCAGTCCGCCTGTGTAGCCCAACGCCATGAATAGAAACATCCAAGGTGCGATTTGACGATGGCTTGAGCGGCTTTTGAGTGCAACTTCTTTATCGGATGCCAGTCGCCCTTGCCATCCCGTGTAGGCAACGGTACTCCCCATCGCTAGGACAACAATTCCCATCATCACGGGATGTCCCCAATGGGTGATGGGTTCGGGAATCCCTAAACTTCGGAACTGGCTTGCAATGGGTTCCAATAGTTCACTCAGATTCATCTTAATACCCGCCCTTAAAATTGATTGATTTTAACTTTTGTAATCATACCGTTTAGCTGCAACCGTTGGATCTTTGCCAGGGGATTTTTCCTCTGTCCTTGGTGCCTATTCCCTCAGTGTTGAGGTGGCATTTTTGTTGGGTCGAATTTGCGAACCATAGCGCCGAGACCAGACTTGAGTAAATTCTGCACCGAACAGGAAAATTTGAGTTGAATAAAATATCCACATTAACAAAACGACAAATGATCCTGCTGCACCGTAAGCGGATGCGATGCTACTGTGACCGAGATAAACACTGATGAATGATTTTCCAATGATAAATAAAACGGCTGTCATGGCGGCGCCGACTCCGACATCTTTCCAGGCAATTTTGACATCAGGTAAAACGCGATAAATTTGAGCAAAAAGTAGAGTGATTAAGCCAAAAGAAATGGCAAGATCGACGAGAGACCAGATGAAACTGGGGATAAATAAATATTTTTCCAGGATTTCGCTGGTTCCCGATAAGACTGAACTGATTATCACTGAGAGTAACAATATTAAACCGATCCCCAATACCATGAAAATTGATAAAATTCGAGTTTTAATAAAGTCTTTAAGTCCTCGTCCGGGCTTGGGTTGTACTCCCCAAATCATATTTAAGGCTTGTTTGAGTTGAGCGAAAACGGTGGTGGCACCAAACAGGATAGTTGCGATCGCAACCAGGGTAGCTCTAATATTTGAGCTAGGGCTAAATTGATTTTTCAGCACAGTTTGAATTGAAACTGCATTTTCTGCACCCACCAAAGATTCTAATTTAGTAAAGACTTCTTCTTGGGCAATTTGTTCTCCAACGATAAAGCCCAAAACCGCAATCACTAAGATTAATAGGGGTGCAATTGAAAAGATCATATAATAGGAAAGGGCAGCCGCGAGGATGGGAACTTTATCCTGTTGCCATTCGTTAAAGGTTTCTCTGAGCAGACTTAAAACGGTGTTTAGATTCACGACTTTTTAGAAAAATAAAAATCTCATCCATGAGTCTAGCAGCAAGTCGGTTTTTGATCTACCGGAGTGCTTATGAGGTTATTTTAGCTTGTTGGACTGGAATTTCCACAATAAACTCAGCCCCCTCTCCAAAAGCTGAATAAAAATCGAGTTTTCCCCGATGTTTTTCGACCACAATTTGATAACTGGTTAATAAACCTAGCCCACTTCCTTTTCCCACAGGCTTTGTCGTAAAAAAAGGATCAAATAGACGAGATTTAACTTCGGGTAAAATTCCCATTCCATTATCTTTGATAATGATTTGTACGGTTTCTTGATCTTTTAATCGAGTGGCAATCCAAATCCTTGGATTCTTGAAAGTTTCTGGATTTTTATCCAATTTGGATTCTATCGCATCAATGGCGTTACTTAATAGATTTAAAAAGACCTGATTTAATTGACTAGGATAACAGGTTATTTTAGGAATTTTACCATAATTTTTAATGATTTTAAGAACACAATCACCATTGGGAAGTTTAAATCGATGTTGCAAGAGAATAATCGTGCTATCAATCCCCTCGTGAAGATTAACCGATTTAATATCAGATTCATCTAAATGAGAAAAAATGCGTAACGCTAGAATAATGGTACTAATTCGATGTACACCATTTTTCATAGAACCGATGATTTTTGGTAAGTCAGAAATGATAAAATCTAGATCAATTTCTTCTGTCATTTTCTGAATCACTTGAGGCGGTTGAGGATATTCGTTTCGGTAAAGTTGAATTAACTTGAGTAAATCTTGAATATATTCATTCGCTGGATCGAGATTTCCTGAGATAAAGCTAATGGGATTATTAATTTCATGGGCAATTCCGGCGACTAATTGCATTAAGCCCACCATTTTTTCTTGTTGAACCAGTCGGGCTTGGGTGACTTGTAATTCACTTAAGGTTGTTTTGAGTTGATTATTTTGATGTTGAAGTTGATTTTGTAAACTTTGAATCGTCAGTTGATTTTGAATTCTGACAATAATTTCTTCAAATTGAAAGGGCTTCGTCACATAATCGACTCCACCCACCTGAAAAGCTTTTACTTTATCCAAAGCATCATCTAAAGCGCTTAAAAAAATAATGGGTATTCGGCGAGTTTCTTCGTTGCTTTTGAGCTGTTCACAGACTTGATAACCATTCATTTCCGGCATATTAATATCGAGCAAAATCAGATCGGGCTTGACGGCTTTGACGGCAGTGAGTGCCATTTTTCCACTGATCGCTTGTCGGACATTATAGCCATATTCAGTCATCATATTGGAAAGCAAACGTAAGTTTGCCGGGGTATCATCAACGACGAGAATATCAGTTTTCTTCAAACTTGTTTCAAGTGAATTCATAACATTGATTTATTATAAATTGTGATTTCCGACATTCAGCAGGCTGGATTAAACAGCTATTATCTAGGAAAAAAGTTGATTCCATTCATTGGATAAAACCAGATTAATCGCTTCCTTCTCATCGACGGGATGAGAAAATAGATACCCCTGACCTAAGACACAATTTAAGCCAATCAATTGTTTTAACTGAGCTTTAGTTTCGATCCCTTCGGCAATAATGTTCATCTCTAAAATTTGAGCGATATTAATAATCACAGGGACAAGTCCTTTATTTTCTGATGTCTCATCGAGATGTTTAACAAAGGATTGATCGATTTTCAGCGTATCTAAAGGAAAATAATGCAAGTAACTCAGAGAGGAATAGCCCGTACCAAAATCATCAATTCCTAACTGAATTCCTCGTTGTCTGAGTTGTTGGAGAATTTCAATGGCAATGGTGGGATTCTCCATTAATGCACTTTCAGTAATTTCCAGTTTTAAACATTGAGGATGAATTTGAGTTTCCGCGAGAATTTGATCAACAGATGGAATCAGATCGAGTTGGGTAAGCTGTCGAGTGGAAAGATTGACGCTAATAAAGAATGAATCATCAACAAGATTTTGATGTTGCCAGATTCGGAGTTGTTCACAAGATTGACGCAAAACCCAGTTTCCAATCGGAATAATTAATCCAATTTCTTCAGCAATGGGAATAAACGACTGGGGAAAAATTAAGCCTCGGCTGGGATGCTGCCAACGCACTAAAGCCTCAAAGCCGATAATTTTACCTGTATTTAAAACGACGATAGGTTGATAATAAACGACTAATTCTTGCTGCTTAATCGCTTGATGGAGTTCGGTTTCTAGCTCTAAAACATTAATGGCAGCGACGTGCATTGTGGAGTCAAAAATGTGATATCGACCTCGACCTAACGCTTTAGCTCGATAGACAGCCGTATCTGCATCTCTTAATAAATGTTCGGGATCTTCATAGTTTGAATCCCCCAGTGCAATGCCGATGCTAGTATTAATAAAAACTTCATGTCGGTTGAGCTGAAATGCCTGAGAAAGAGCCTCAAGAATCTGATCGGCAATTTGAATCACTCGGTTTGAGTCTTCTATAGGGTTGAGAAGGATGGTAAATTCATCACCTCCTAATCTTGCTAAAATATCTTCTGGATTTAACAAGCTTTCTAAACGACGACTCAGAGCAATCAGGAGTTCATCTCCCACTAAATGACCCAGGGAATCATTAACAATTTTGAAGCGATCGCAATCTAAAAATAAAACGGCAAATTGATGGTCTAAATTTTGCTTGGCTTGGTTGAGGGCTTGCTCTAACTTCCTCATAAAAAACCGACGATTGGGTAATCCTGTCAAGGGATCATGCAGTGCCATTTCCAGAAGTTTAGCATTGGCGACTTCAAGCTGTTGGGTTCGCTGTTCGACTCGTTTTTCCAGTTGCGTCTTCAGGCTACTCAGTTTTTCTTTGGCATTTTTTAAAGCGAGTTGATTTTGAACTCTTGCTAAGATTTCTTCAAATTCAAAGGGTTTAGTAATATAGTCTGCACCCCCCACTTGAAAGGCTTTGACTTTATCTAAAACATCATCTAACGCACTTAAAAAAATAATTGGGATGTCAGCCGTTTGGGGATTATTTTTTAGACAAGCACAAATTTGATATCCATCGATATCAGGCATCATTATATCGAGTAATATTAAACTCGGTTGAGAAGTTTGAACGGCTGTCAATGCCATTTGACCACTAATGGCTTGACGAACTTCATATCCCTGCTCACTCAACATGGTTGAGAGCAGACGTAAATTCATGGGTGTATCATCAACAATCAGAATATCAGCTTTAGGGAGATTAAGTTGACTTGGATTCATTGGAGGTTTTTAGTAACTCTGTTGACAGTCTGAACCGACTTCAGCCTATCCATTAATTTTAAAGAGTACGGAGCGATCAAGTCTAATTTGATGAACTTTTTAGGTTAAAATTATCAACGTTTTTATAATATTGATTAAAGTCAATCGATCCCTGGTATTCATCCAGCCAGATTAATAGTCTTCTCCATCAGAGCTGGTGACCAATGAGCAGAACTTCGAGAGGCGGGGGTCAGAGTCAGCGAGTTTGACATACTCCCCATTTCTAAAGAAAGGGGATTCTCCAAGCCTCACGGCTTTGGATTACTGATTCATTGACAACCCTTACAGCAAGCTAGTTTCCTAACCTACTCCAGAGGGGTGAGTCTCCCCAGTCGTTCATCCCATTTCAGAGATAGTTTCGGTATGCCCTACCGTACTTGAGAAAAAAATGCTTTGTTCTCTGTACTTGGTGCTTTAAGGTTTTATATGGCCAAAGCATTTCTTGCAAGAACCCCATACCTTAAGTTTTCAAGGTTAATTGCATCGATTAGATGCTGGGTTTTTCAACTGGTTGAATACCCTGCCAGTAGAGTTATTATAGCATTAGAAAGAGCCTTATATCCCCATACCTGAAGGTAGGGGCGTGTGCGGCAATTTTTGGTAATCTTGCATGACAAGATAAAGCTAGCCGATCAGATTATACCCTAAGTAGAAACAAACTCGCAAATATAGCGAACAGAAGTTCTCTTGCTGCTCTGGTCAAAGGAAAACCGTTATTGAAGAAGAAATATTTCTTATAAATTTACGGAAAATGCGTAGATAATTGGCGATGCTCTCCCCTCACTAAAAACTAACCTCCGTAAAATTACGGAATTTGTATATTAAGAGGATACCTAAGCGCTCTAACCGAGTGGATTTGACGGAAAACCTGCATCAAATCATCCAGCGAGTCATCCAGATCAACCGTTGAGCAAACTGGTATGTTGTCGCGTATGTGTGTGATAATAAATAATAGAGGAGCAACTGAGTTTCTGGCGGATTACTAAGTCTCCCAAGCTAAAAACATTCTGATAAAATGAGGATAGGATGTTAACTGACGAATCTACTCCCTACCAACGATTAGCACAAGAATTAGATCGCCGATGTCAGCAAATGGCAACAGGGGACTTATGCTTCTCAACCCATGAAAAAGAAGGACAATTTCACCTGTTTTATGGTCGGTTACTCTATGTTACAGGTGAGTTTCATCGGGTGCGACGCTGGCAAAGGGCAGTGGTGAAGTATTGCTCCGGTTGGAAACCTTCATCGGCACTGATTTCATTTGAGCAGAATAAACCCTGGGAATATCAGATGCTTTATGAAGGAGTAGCCCGAGAGCAAATCAGTTTAACTCAGGCTAAAGTTGTGATTCGTCAAGTCAGCTTAGAGATACTCTTTTCTCTGGCTCGTTACAGTGATCTCAGTTGCCAATGGAAATCCTATCAAGAAGAAAATACCCAACTTTCTCTCGGTTTAACGCTGTCTTTTCCTGAAGTCAAGCCGATTTTTGCCAAAGCCGATCAAATGCAACAGCAGTGGCAAGCCGCCGGTTTAAGCAGTATTAGTCCTGATTTATCTCCGGTGTCTAAAAAGAAACTGAATCCTGAAGCCCTTTCCGGCATGGCTAAATATCTCAATGGCAAGTTTACCTTATGGGATATTGCTGTCAGGACGGAAAAACCCGTCACCGCCATCACGAAAGCCTTAGTTCCTTTGATTAAAAAAGGTATTCTTCAACTGCGGCGAATTCCTGATGTCTCAGCCCCTATAAGTCCAACCCCGACTAAGACTTTACCCCCTTCAGATGCTTCATCTCAAAGCCGTAAGCAACCCTTTCTGATCACCTGTATTGATGATAGTCCTGTGATCGCTCAAAGTTTACGAAAAATCCTCGAACCTGCTGGCTATAAAGTGGTGGGAATTCTAGATCCTGTTAAAGCCTTAGCTCAAATTGCCGAACAAAAACCGGATTTAATCTTTTTAGATTTAATCATGCCTCATGCTAATGGTTACACCGTTTGTCAATTTTTGAGAAATGCACCTCTATTTGAGCATACACCTGTGATCATTCTCACCAGTCGGGATAATGTTATTGATCGCAGTCGTGCTAAACTTGTGGGTGCTTCCGATTTTTTAGTCAAACCTCCGAAGGCTCAGGAGACTCTGGAAATCGTCCAAAAATACCTTCCGAGATCTTCAAAGGTTTTAACTTGAGCAATAATACAGGATAGAATACATTGTAAATTTTGAGTGAAGTTTGAGTCAAAAGTTTAAATTATTGATGAGGTTGTGCAATGACAAGTATATTAGTAATAGAAGACAATTCGACTGAAGCAGACGTGATGATTGGTTGCTTACGTCAATCCGGTTTTGATGTTCACAATGTGACAACGGCAGAAGCCGCTAAAGCCTTGCTAGAACATAAAATTTTTGATGCGATTGTTACCGATGTCGTTTTGCCGGGTCAAAGTGGATTTGGGTTGTGTCGGGAGCTAAAAAATCAGAATAAAACTGCTCATATTCCTATTATTATTTGTTCGAGTAAATCCGCTAACATTGATAAAAACTGGGGATTAAAACAAGGGGCATCTGCCTATGTAACTAAGCCAATTAATCGCGAAGAATTGATCAGTACAGTCAGAAGTTTTACAATCCCTTCTGGACAAGCGGGACTCGCTTAGAATCACCCCGACGCTCAACTTTACTCGATCAAACCAGCTTCTTTGTTCTGAATGTAAAATCTATTTTGAAATTAAATTCCGGGAAAAAATCAGTTAGGAAGTGAGTCTTAAATGCTCACTTCTCTACTTGATTAGAATTTTAAAAATTTGCTTGTTTATTATAATACAATAAAAATTAATATAATTCTTAAAAAATAGATCTAAGATCAGGATAGAGACCCCTTGTTTATCGGATTTTTAAGTGTTTTACTTAGTATTGATGATCCCGTGAAAAGACCAACTTCAGGAGAAGAAGTCCATTGATCTTCTCAACGAAAGTCGCTCTGGTGTCTCAGCTTCATCTATCGGATTTCTCTAGCCTGTCTACTTGGCGTCTACCCACTGCGAACCCACCATGACAACAACCGAATACATACATCTTAAACAGCTTGATCAAAAATTACAGCAGTTGAGTCAACATCACAATAGTGGTATCCTAACTCTCAGCAGCCATACCGAAGAAGGAAAACTTTACTTCAGCCAAGGCCAATTACTCTATGCTGCAACCAATGTTCATCGAGTCAGACGGTGGTCAAGAGCCATCGAAAAATACTGCCCAAAAATAACAGTACCCTCCTCACCACCCATTGAGCATTTGTTGTGGGAATATAAGCTGTTATATCAGGGAATTCGTCGTCAGGAACTTAACCTTTCTCAAGCTAAAGGCGTGATGCGACGAGTCCTGAGTGAAGTGTTATTTTCTATGACTCGCCCTATCGACTTAAACTTTCATTGGGAAGCTCATACTTCCCTAGAATCTGGTTTTTCAAAGCACCTTAGTCTTTCCTATGAGGAAGTCAAAAGTATTCTACCTCAAGTTGCCCAAATACAAAGCCAATGGCAAACGGCAAACTTAAACAACCTTGACCCCAATCTGGCTCCAGTTTTGACCAAACCCGTTAATCCGAAAGCCCTCTCGGGTTTAGTCAAATATCTGAATGGAGACTTGACGTTGTGGGATATTTCCCAGCAAATCGAAAAGCCTTTAGTCAGTGTTACTCGGGCTTTAGTTCCTTTACTTCAGAAAGGATTATTGCAGTTTAGAATGTTGCCGGATTTGCCAGCAAAAGCCGAAGAAAACCTCACAAAAACCACAAAAAATTCAACGGATTATACTGATAAATCATCTTCGACGACTCGCAAGCAACCGTTAATCGCCTGTATTGATGATAGCCCGGTAGCGGCTCAAAGTCTCAAGCAAATTCTCGAACCAATGGGATGTCAAATTTTGAGTATCCAAAATCCGGTGAAAGGACTGGCTCAAATTGCCGAACATAAGCCCGATTTAATCTTTTTAGATTTAGTCATGCCCAATGCGAACGGATATATTGTCTGTAAGTTTTTACGCAATGCTCCCATTTTTCAGAATACCCCTGTTGTGATTCTCACCAGTCGGGATACGGTGGTTGATAGAAACTACGCTAAACTCGCAGGTGCTTCAGATTTTTTGAGTAAACCGCCGAATCCTCGTGATACGTTGCAGGTGGTTCGCAAACACTTAGCTGAAAAATTTCCCCGACTGAGAACTTACAGTCTGACTGAAGGAGCAAAAAAAGAGGTTTCGACTTCCTCCGATCATTCTGCTAAACCGATTAGCAATTAATGGCGATGCCGAAATCCTAGAAAATAGAAATTATTGTAGGAGCAGTTATTCTTTTCCCGTAAAAATTAACATCTACTCAAAAAAATGCCCAGCCTCATTCAGCATCGGTAAAATGGGTGCATAACTTTTATAAAAAATAGGATTTTAAGCGGGGAATTTATCAACTTAAACGCCTCAAAAACGGACTGAAAAAATTTTTCAAAACTCTGAAACGTTTTTTTAAGTTTAAGCCAGTTTGCCGAAAACTTAAGTTAAAATAAGGCAAGTTAACCCATCGTAGAGTCAAAACTCTCAAATGGGAGACTTAATTCCATCACAACCCACTAAAAATGAAGGGGCAATCTGCTACTGCAACTCCGGCTCAACAGTTTTTGAGTTTTTCGCTCAACCCTAATCTGCAAGCCTTACTGTCGGCTCAACAATTAGCAGAAATTGTTCGACTCGATCCAGCCACAATTATCGCGATTCCGCAGATGCCAGAGGCGGTGATTGGAGTCTGTCCTTGGCAGGGGGAAGTCCTGTGGTTAGTTGATCTGGCTTATCTACTCGGCTTGGAACCCCTGATCAAATCTGCTAATATTCAGTCGAATTGTAGTATTCTCAAAATCAGAAGTCAACAAGGTAATCTAGGTTTATTGGTCGCTCAAATCGGACAATTAGTAAGCTGTGAACCGAGCAGCATTCAACCTGCTGATCTGAGTTTAAATCAACTCAAACGCCTTGCAAATTCCCTGAATATAGAGGAATCAGCAGCCGCTATTCCACACCTCTGTATTCAAGGCAGTTGGACCCATCCTGATGGTAGCATCTTGCCGATTATTAATATTGAAGCCCTGATTCAATATTTAGTGCAGGATTAACCGATAAATCCGACAAGTTAGTTTTAAAAAATTAATCATTTTTTCTCCAAAATTATCCACCCTTAAGACTCCCACCAGACTAATGACTAAAACTCCTTATCGCCCTTCCAACTCAAGCGAAAATCGCAATTCAAATCCCAATCTGCGCCCCGCTTCTCTGCCTCAAAGTTCCGCACTTTCTGCCGAAAAACAAACCGAAAACTCCAACTTAATCCCCTCAGAATCAGTTGTGGAAGTTGAAGCCGAAGTGCAGCCGATGAATTCCGCCGCCGCCCAATCTTTGGGACTGAAAGCCAAAACCACAATCCTGGCTAAAGAATTAAGCGTATTACGTTCCAATATTGATCGACGGGTTAACCAACTGCAAGCGCTCATCGAAAAAGAAGGGGCCGCCGCCGAACGAGCCCAACTGATTAACCAAATCACCTCGCGAATGCGGGAATCTCTCAACATAGAAGACATCTTCAAAACCGTTGTTGAAGACGCCCGCACCGCCCTGCAAAGCGATCGCGTTATCGTCTATCAGTTTGATGAAAACTGGAAAGGCACCGTGATCGCCGAATCCGTAGACGTAGACTGGCCGATCGCCCTGGGGGCGCAAATTGCCGATCCCTGTTTTGCCGAGCGCTACGTGGAATTTTACCAAAAAGGCCGAGTCAAAGCCACCGCCAACATTTACGAAGCCGGACTCACCGACTGTCATCTCCGCCAACTCGAACCTTTCGCCGTCCAAGCCAACCTCGTCGCCCCGATTCTCGCCAAAACCACCGAAAACCCCACAGGTCATCTCTATGGCTTACTGATCGCCCATCAATGTAGCGAACCTCGCCTGTGGATGGAACCGGAAGTCGAATTTATGCGACAACTGGCGATTCAACTGGGTTACGCCATTGACCAAGCCTTGTTGTTGCAAAAACAACGAGAAGCCACCCGCATGGCCCAACGCCTCAACCAAATTAACGCCGGACTGCGGAAATCTCTCAACGTTGAAGATATTCTCACCGCCGCCGTCGAAGAAACCCGAGAGGCGCTAAAAAGCGATCGGGTCGTTGTCTATGAATTTGATGCCAACTGGAAAGGAACCGTGATCGCCGAATCCGTTGATAATAAATGGCCGATCGCTCTTGGTGCCAAAATCGCCGATCCCTGTTTTGCTGAACGTTATGTGCAGCCCTACCTACGAGGACGAGTCAAAGCCACCGAAAACATCCATAAAGCAGGTTTAACCGAATGCTATCTCGGTCAACTGGAACGTTTCGCCGTTCAAGCGAATTTAGTCGCTCCCCTGCTCGTCAATAATAAACTCATGGGGCTATTGATCACTCACCAATGTTCCGGGCCGAGAGTCTGGACAGAATTAGAAATTGACTTAATGCGAAACGTTGCAGTACAGGTGGGCTACGCCCTCGATCAAGCCTATCTCCTGCAAGAACAACTTGCCGCCGCCCAGAAAGCAAAACTCCTGAACGAGATTACCGCCCGACTTCGGAATACACCCAACAGAGAAGAAGTTTTCGATACGATTGTTGAAGAAGCTCGGGGTGCATTAAAAGCAGATCGGGCAATTATTTATCAATTTGATGAAGATTGGATCGGTACCGTTGTTGCGGAATCTGTAGACAAACGTTGGCCGGGTACAATGGGTCAAAAAATCGCTGATCCTTGCTTTGCAGGGGAGTATGTCAAGCCCTATTTACGAGGGCGGATTAGTTCAATGTCAAATATCTATGAATCTGGGTTAACAGATTGCTATATTAAACTCTTGGAACCCTTCGGCGTTAAAGCCAATATTGTCGCCCCAATTATTGCAGAAACTCGTTTACACGGACTACTCATTGTCCATCAATGTTCGGGGCCGAGAAAATGGGGAGAATCCGATATTAACTTCGTTAAACAACTCGCTACTCAACTGAGTTTAGCACTCGATCAGGTGCTGTTGCTGCAACAACAACAAGAAGCCGCAGAACAAGCGCGTCGCCTCAATCAAATTAGTTCCCATATTCGGGAATCTCTCAACCCCAAAGATATTTTTAATACCACCGTTGAAGATACTCAAGAAGCGTTAAAAAGCGATCGCGTGGTTGTTTATCAGTTTGATGCCAATTGGGTGGGGACTGTGGTGGCAGAATCGGTTTCTGTGGGTTTTCCTGAAGCATTAGGGGCAAAAATTAACGATCCTTGCTTTGCTCAAAACTACGTTAAACCCTATCTCAAAGGGCGGGTACAAGCCACCGAAAATATCTATGAAGCCGGGTTAACGGAATGTCATATTGGGCAGCTTGAACCCTTTGGTGTGAAGGCAAATTTAGTCGCACCAATTGTCAGTAACCAAAAATTACACGGGTTACTCATTGCTCATCAATGTTCGGGTGCGCGCAAGTGGAAATCGACTGAAATTGACTTCATTCGACAGATTGCCATTCAAGTCGGTTATGCTTTAGATCAAGCCTTTTTGCTCGAACAACAACGGGCGGCGACGCAACAAGCTCGGAAATTGAGTGAGATTAGTTCTCGAATTCGTCAATCTCTCAATCTGGATCAAATTTTTCGCACAAGTGTTGAAGAATCGTTATCTTTGATGCAAGCGGATCGAGTTGTAGTGTATCGGTTTGATGAAAAGTGGCATGGAGAAATTGCTTATGAGTCTGTTAAACCCGGTTGGTTAAAAATCATCGAAATGGAAACAGATGTTCCTTGTTTTCCGGCTGAATATGTTGAACCCTACCGCAAAGGTAGAATACAAGTCACTGAAGATATTGCGATCGCTGAATTGAGTCCTTGTCACAAAGAACAACTGCAAAAATGGCAAGTCAAAGCTAATGTGGTGGTGCCGATTTTAGTCGAGCAAAAACTCTATGGTTTGTTGGGGGCGCATCAATGTTTTAGTAAGCGCCAATGGACCGCATCGGAAGTGGAAGTCTTTAAACAAGTGGCGCTGCAAGTCGGTTATGCCCTAGAACAAGCCCAACTGCTAGAAGAGATCCAACAAGCCCGTCAATCTGCCGAAAAAGCCTCCTATGAACAGCAGAAACAAAACGAAATGTTGCAACACCAAATCGAAGACTTTTTAGGGGATATTGAAGAGTCATTTAATGGAGATTTGACGGTACGGGCGCGAGTCAGTGAAGGGGTGATGGGAACAGTGGCAGACTTTTTTAATGCCACGATTGAGAACTTACAACGGTTAGTATTACAAGTACAATCTGCCGCGACTGTGGTGGCGCAAACGGCACAAGGAAGCGAAAAAGATATCAAACAATTATCCAATGAAGCTTTGCGACAAGCAGAAACAATAGCAGATGCGTTGACTCAAATTCAAGTCATGGCAAATTCCATTCAAGCCGTCGCCCAAAACGCCCAATCCGCAGAAATGAAAGTGCAACAAGCCAGTCAAATTCTGCAAACTTCTGATCAAGCGATGAACCGCACGGTGGAGGGAATTATGGTGATTCAAAAAACCGTTCACGCCACCGCCCGTAAGGTGAAAAATTTGGGTGAAGCCTCTAAGAAAATTTCTCGAGTTGTTAGTTTAATTGGCGAATTTGCCAACCAAACCAATGTTTTGGCGTTGAATGCCTCAGTTGAAGCAACACGCGCTAGTCAAGATGATCAAGGATTTGCAACCGTTGCAACCGAAGTGCGAACTTTAGCCGAACAATCTGCGAGTGCATCGGCAGAAATTGAACAAATTGTTGAGGAAATTCAAGCGGAAACTAATGAAGTGATTCGGGCGATGCAAGTGGGGATGAAACGGGTATTATTGGGGACGAATTTAGTCAAAGATACTCGTCTAACGTTAACAGATTTAGTTGAGGTGAGTCGTTCAATTCGCGAGTTAGTTGAACAAATTGCGGGTTCCGCAACGGCTCAGGCGGAAACTTCGGGTCAGTTGTCGGGTACAATGCAGGAAGTCGCAGCCATTGCCCGATCTACCTCTGAACAATCTCTGACGGTTGCAGATTCTTTTACGCAACTTTTGGGTGTGGCGGGTGAACTCCAAAAAGGTGTTGCTCAGTTTACCGTTAATGAATAGCTCGGGCGGATTTTCGGGTGGGTTGAGTTAACCCACCTGCCTAAAGAATTATCACACATTATCATTGTATTTCCCCTCAAACCATGATTGATACTAACGACCAAGCCTATGAGTTTTTTGTGCAAGAATCTTTGGAACTTCTGCACATTTTAGAACAAGGGTTAATGACGCTAACGCAAGAACATGAAATGCCCAAACTTCACGCCCTGATGCGGGCGGCGCATTCGATCAAAGGCGGGGCGGCTTGTGTGGGGTTGATGGGTGTTCAAGATATTGCTCATAATTTAGAAAATGCGATTCGAGCGTTGTATGCAGAGGATACGGTTTTTGATTTAGAATTAGAGGAGTTATTGCTACAAGCTTTTGACTGTTTGCGATCGCCAATTCTCGAACAAATTGAAAAGGGAAAATGTCAGCAAGAGGCGGCGGAAAAGCGTTCTCAGTCGATTTTTAAACAACTGGAAATCAAACTCGGACATCCTTTAGATGAAGCCGCAGAACTTCCCGAAGTGGCGATGGAAACGGATATGACGGTGTTTCTATTTAATGAAGAGGTGCCGTCTGGGTTGCGACGTTGGGAACAGGTGTTAATTCATCCTCAAAAGTATAATCTCTCTGAAGAGTTGAAAAACCAAGCGGAAGTCTTTGCAACCCTCGGAAAAATGTTGAGTTTGCCTGGATTTACGATGATTGCAGAAGCGACAATTAAAGCGATTCAAGTGAATCCAAAATTGAGTATAAAAGTGGGTCAAGTGGCATTGGCTGACTTTTGGAAGGCTCAAAAAGCAGTGTTATCTGGCGATCGCGATCAAGGGGGAAAACCGAGTGAAATTTTATTAAAACTCACAAAACCGCAAACCCAAAATCAGACTAAAAATCACTCAAAACCCCCGAGGGAATCTTCCTCTCCATCTCCTGAAAAAATTCAACAAGAGACCCTAGAAAAGCAGTCTTTATCGAAAACAAAATCGGTTGTTGATCAATCGGAAAAGTTGCAAAATTTATCTCATACAACCTCTGAAAAAACTCAATCCTTAGCAATAACAGAATCGGTTGTTGATCAATCGGAAAACTCGGCGTCTTCTGCTGCTGTTTCTACTCACTCAGTCGAAAATAATCAACTGACATTAGGCGTTAGAGTTGATCTGAATCGTTTAGAACAGATTAATAATTTAGTCGGTGAATTAGCGACTCAAGATAATAGCTTTTTATTACAGACTCAGAAGGTTAAATCTTCGTTAGAAATTTTAAGTAAAAGTTGGAATCAATTTCATAAATATTTAAGTAGATTACAAGAAGTAACCGAGTTTAATACCTCTCAAAATAATTTTAACCTAGAAGAATGGGAAGAAGCAGGCTTATTACAAAAAGATTTGCAAAAAACCTTAGATGAAATGGAGAAAGCTGAACGAGTTTTATATGAAATGAAACTCCTCAACCTTCAAAGTCATCAGATTGTTAAAAAACGCCAGCAAACGCTACAACAAGTTCAAAAGAATCTCACAGAAACTAGAATGATTTCTGTAGAATCCTTATTTAATCGATTTCCTCGCATGGTGCGAGATTTATCAATTCGCAAACAAAAAAAGGTTCAACTCAACATCAGTGGTCAGAAGACATTAGTCGATAAAGCCGTCTTAGAAAAACTCTACGATCCGCTCGTACATCTGATTAGAAACGCCTTCGATCATGGAATTGAACCGCCAGAAATTCGCCAAAAAAAAGGCAAGCCCTCGGAGGGAAAAATAGAGATCAAAGCCTATAATCAAGGCAACTATATTTATCTAGAAGTTCAAGATAATGGTCGAGGAATTAATCTCGAAAGAATCCGTCAAAAAGCAGTTGAAAAGAAAATTGTTTCTCAAAAAGATGCCCAATATCTCACCAAAAATCAGCTTTATGATTTGCTATTTTTGCCCGACTTTTCAACAAAAGATCAAGTCAGTGACTTATCGGGGCGAGGAGTTGGACTCGAAGCCGTTCGTCATCAAGTAGAAGCCCTCAAAGGTAATATTACCATTCAATCCGAACTGAATGAAGGGACTAAATTTACTCTGCGTTTACCTTGGTCACTCACCATTACTAAACTTTTAGTCTTTCGGATCGGCGGAAATTTATTTGCAATTGCGATGGATACTGTGGGTGCAATTGTGTCTGCTTCTCAGGAAGAAATCGAATCTCACGAAGACGGACAAATGTATAACTGGTTAGGACAAAAAGTTCCTTTAGTTCAGTCCATGTTGTTAGATTATCGCTATCCCATAACGACTAAAACCGATGAACCATCAAACCTTTCAGCTTGGGAACCCAACCGAACCCCACAGTTTTCGGGAAAAGTGATGGTTTTGTTGCTATCAGAAGGATTAGAAACTATTGGGTTAAAAATTGATCAAATTTTAATGGAACAAAACCTGACAATCAAACCCTTCGGTAAAGCCTTAAAAGCACCGCCCTACTTCTATGGTTGTACAATATTAGGCGATGGTCGTTTGGTTCCGGTTGTTGATAGTCCAGTGTTGTTAGAAAAATGGTTACAACAGCAAGCAAGCGCCGAGCAAGTGATGCTAATTCCTAATGATATGAAGCCCCTATCTCAAGAACAAGCAACAGTTTTAGTGATTGATGATTCGCTCACCACTCGTCAATCTTTGTGTGCGACGTTGCAGCAAGAAGGATATACGGTAATTCCCGCCCAACACGGGAAAGAAGGACTGGCTAAAATCCAACAACACCCGGAAGTGCAGTTGGTGATTTGTGACTTAGAAATGCCTGAGATGAATGGCTTAGAATTCCTCAGTCATTGTCGTCGTCAGTTTTCCCGAGAAAAACTCCCTGTGGTGATGCTAACTTCACGTCAAAGCGATCGCTATCGTCAACTCGCTAAACAGTTGGGGTCAAATGATTATTTCATAAAACCCATGATCAAGCAGGAATTAATTAAGATGCTACAAGATCAGCTTCTCTCGGAAGTTTTATAGCGATCAATAAGATTGCTCTTTTCTCTCCAATGGCAAAGTCTGCCTTTTTTTGAGTTTGGGTTGAGTTTTTCATCCTTTAGTCAGACGACACCCTGGGTTGGCGATCGCTATAGTCAAGCTATAACAACTGTTGGAAAAGTACAGATGATTTGAATGCCGAAACTATCTATCCCCTGTTGGATGAATCTTTCGATTCAAACTCATCATTATTAAACCAAACAAATTGTCAAACCAGGAGAACAGACCCATGCAAGAAAGAGTAGAATGCCCTAAGTGTGGCAAAGGGACAATTGTTCAGCAACATCCTGATGTTTTTCGGTGTCTCAACTGCGACTTTAAACGTGACTTTTCTAGATCTCAAGACCGTGATAAAAACACAGGCTACTTCAAAACTCCCAATTATTCACGCAACGAGGTTTATACCAGCTATACGGGCGCAGGATACACTCAAGCTAAGGTGACAAAAGATGACACAGACGGAGGTTTTTTGGGCTTTCTCCTGTTGATCTTGACGATTACCCTATTTGTCTTATAAACCCTGCTCAAAGTAGCAGGGAAAATATGATCATTTCAGATAAGCTACAGTCACCCCTGCACCGCCCTCTGCTTCAGTTGCCAATTCAAAGCGATCAATTAAAGGATTGTTTGTCAAAAACTCCTGAACCCCTCTTCTGAGTTGTCCTGTGCCTTTTCCATGAATAATCCAAATCGCTCCAAAATCAACCATGTGACCTAACATTTGATCAATCTCAATTTCGGCTTCTGAGACTCGTTTCCCTCGTAAGTCCAGTGTATTTTTAGAAGTCCGAACCATTGCTTTTTGAGGAAGTGTAGCCGCCTGTTCTGAGGTCGAACTTTTGTGACTGTCTGAACTTTTACTTTTTGTTGGAATCTCGGGTTTTTGACCATCAAGAGATTCAATTTCCGCTAAACTGACGCTCATTTTCATTATACCAAAACGAACGGTAAGCTGACCATTTTCATCGGGTTCATTGAGAACTTCTGCGGTTTGACCAATACTTGGAATCCGAATGCGATCGCCAACTTTTGGCTGAAATTTCGGTTTTTCTGGGGGTTTTTGTTGGCGAGAAGGAAGACGTTGTTGGGCAATTTGATCTAAAGCTTCTGTTGCTTTTTGAGCGTCTTGGGCTTTGGGTTGACCTTGTTGTAAACGGCGAATCACTTGAGCAATTTCACTTTTTGCCTGAACTAATGCGTCTTGAATCGCCTTTTCTTGAGCTTGTTTTAACTCCAGTTCTCGTTCTTTTAAAGCGGCTGCTTTTCGAGAAAGTTCTTGATGCAAACGTTCGGTTTCTTTGAGTAATTTACTCGCAGCCTCAGCTTTGGTTTCCTGCTGTTTTCGTTGGGCTTCTAAACCTGCAATCACATCATTAACATCTTGAGAAGCACCACCTAAATAATTTGCAGCCGTTTCCAAAATCTCTAATTTTAACCCCAACCGTTTGGCAATGGTTAACGCATTAGAACGTCCAGGAATTCCCCACAATAAACGGTAAGTCGGTTGTAGCGTTTTCTCATCAAATTCGACGCTCGCATTCTCAAAACGTTCATCTTGATATTTTAACGCTTTTAATTCCCCAAAGTGCGTTGTTGCTATCGTTAATAAAGCGGAATCCGCGAGATATTGTAACAGTGATGTTGCTAACGCACTGCCTTCGGTGGGGTCGGTTCCCGCCCCAATTTCATCGAGTAAAATTAGAGAATTAGAGATCGGATTGTTGGGTTTTATGGGTTCAAATTCATCTATATTTTCAGCTTCTTCTCGGATTTTAACAGCTTCAAATTCATCTTGATTTTCAGACACCAAGCCTTGCATTTCTACCGGAGCAATTCCTTCTAAAATCCGACTAATCCGACGAATATGACCGGAAAACGTCGAAAGACTTTGTTCAATCGATTGTTCATCTCCAATATCAGCTAAAACCAAATCAAACCAAGGCAATTCTACAGGTTCTCGGGCGGGAATAAATAACCCCACTTTTGCCATGATCGCCGCCATGCCAATGGTTTTTAACGTTACCGTTTTTCCGCCTGTATTCGGCCCCGTAATTGCCACCACCCGAATCGTCGGTTTAATCGTTACATCAATCGGAACAACGGCTGTTCCTTGTTCATGTTGCTGCTGCCAAACTAACAACGGATGGCGTAATTGTCGCAATGTTACCGGGTTTTGAAATTGTTTGTTTTCGGTTTCTGAAGGCAGAACAAATTTAACCGTTTCATCTTCAACTTTGAGATTGGTAAACGTGGGCGGATTCGCTTCTAACCACAAACTATAACGCGCTCTGGCGACGGCTAAATCAATCGTTGTCACAATCACTAATAATCGTTCTAAATCCGGTTGAACTTCCGCAACTTGTTCACTCAAAACCCGCCGAACCACTTCTTCTTCCGCTTGTTCGCGTCGTTGTAATTGTCGCAGTTGATTATTCAGTTCAATGGTTGATTTCGGTTCAATATAAAGCGTTCCTCCTTTGGCTGAAGTATCGTGAACAATACCGGGAACTTGAGCTTTTTGGGGGGCTTTTACCGGAATCACAAAGCGATCGCCCCTTTGCGTAATCAACTGTTCTTGAATCGCTCCGGCTTGGCGTTGTAAAATACTTTGTAGGATTTGATAAATGCGATCGCGTGTACTTTTGAGTTGGCTGCGAATTTCAGTTAATTTTGGATTAGCGCGATCAGTAACGTCCCCACGATCATCAATACATCGATGAATTTCTTGTTCTAATTCCGGGTAAGTTCGCAACTCAGACACCAATTCCGCCAACACCGGAACCTCTTCTTGGTGAGCATCAACTTGGCGTCTAAGCTGTCGCGCCCCGGCTAAAGTGCTTGCAATATTTAGAAGTTCTTCCCCAGAAAGAATTCCCTGACGTTCAACTCGTTCGAGGGCATCGCCAATATCTTGAATTCCCTGGAGTGAGAGTCCACTGGCTAACCGCAATTCCAGTTCATAGGCTTCTTTCGTTTGCGCCAACAACTCCAATGTTTCCGAGGGAGTTTGGGGAATCTGCAAATTACGTGTCACTACCGCCCCTAGCTTCGTTGTCGCAAAGGTGGCGAGGTGATGACACAAACGCTGCCATTCCAGTAGTTCTAAGGTTTCTGCTTGAATCAACGCCGCTAACTGTCCCTATGTAATGTCCTGTACTACATTCTAATATATTTTTGCCGATTCTTTCATCTGTCGAGGTTCGGGTTTTTACCCAAGTTCAAAAAAGCGATCGCTCGACGTAAAAAACAATGTAGTCATTTACAATGAAACCCCGAACCGAGTCAGAAAGTCGGTCATACTTTTTCCCCATATTTGGAAATTGAGCTATAGTTTTACACTATTTTTTGCAAGAAATGTTCCATTACAACTTCACCATCTGTCACTTGTCCTTTAGCAATTTGTTCGGTTCCAACCGCAATCTTTTGACGGAGTTCTTCCAGGCGTTGCTCATCCAAAGTGCGATCACGTTCTTTCATTAGTCTCAATGCTTCTTGGACAACTTCCGAAGCTGACTGATAACGACCGCTTCTCACTTGTTCTTCAATGGCTTGTTCTACTTATGAGGTCAACGATAGACTCATAACCGTATTTTGTACTGATGAGTATATCTCAATTATAAGAACAAAATGCGCTCACCAATCACCTCCACAGATTATATAATACAGAAAAACGATTCAACATCAACCATGACTTCTAGCTTCACCGAATACTTTTAGTAGAATCTCGTCATTTATTTTACACTGGTAATCCCCATAATTTGATCAGCAATCTCATCGGCTACAGGCATTACCGACAAACGATTTCCTCGTCTCACTAATAATAAATCATCGGGTGTAAACTCTTGTTTGAGTTGAGCGAGGGTAATAATACTCGGAAATTTTTTAACAAATTCCACTCTAACCGTTTGCCAACGGGGATTGACTGGGGTAGATTTCGGATCATAATATTCACTATTGACATCAAACTGAGTCGGATCAATAATCTCGCTTTCAATCACCTGTACTAATCCTGTAATTCCAGGATGTTTTGTGTTAGAATGATAAAAAAAAGCTAAATCTCCCCGAGCCATTTTCCGTAAAAAATTCCGAGCTTGATAATTGCGAATACCATCCCAAATACAGGTTTTTTCCTGCTGCATCTGTTCAATGCTATAAACATTGGGTTCAGATTTAATTAACCAATAATTCATCATTCAATGGGTTGTAATCTGAAAAAGAATTCGGGTGTTTGACTTACAGTTATCAATTTCATTGAGAAGAATCAGTTAGAGGTTTTCTTCTCTCTTGAAACTCGATTAAATAAAATTTACGGTTTCATAGGTTGAACTTATAATAGTAGCCGAATCGAAATTTTAACCTCGAATTCTAATCATCGTAAAATATCTCTATCCCAATTGTCAATTTTAAATAATTTTAGTTGGACAAAATATCTTTCCGCTTTTGGACAAACCAAGTCAAGCCCAGATAAACCACCAGATGTAAAATTAACATCCCCCAGTTTAAGCCCAAATTTTGCCAGGTGGGGTCATAAACCAGTGAAGGTTCAACGGGTTGAGGTACCGTTGTCCCATCCGGTAACGCTACAGGTTCAGGAATTAACGCATTGACATTCACCAAGGAAGCATAAGCCCCAATAGACCAACGACTTAACATTAACCAAGACACAATTCGCCCTAAGCCTTCCATCTTAAATAAAACCCCAGAAAAGATAATTTGTGGGAGTAAAATCAACGGTAAAGCACTATTGGCTTGAGAACTATTTTTCACCATTGCTGATACCATTAACCCCAAACTCATACAACTTATTAGGGTTAAAAAACTCGTGATGCTGACTCCCAACGGCCAGGATATTAACTCAGAAGCGGGATGTTGGAAGCAAACTAAAATCACAATACTCATTAAAAACGTTTGCAAAATTGCCAAACCCGACAACACAATAAATTTAGAACCCAGATAGGAAACTAAACCCAAATTCACCAACCTTTCTCGGAGATAAATCGCCGTTTCTTTAACAACTTCTTGCAGAGAACTCGATAACCCCACCCACAAAGCGGCTGATGTAAATACAAACAAAACCTGTCGGGCTAAAGAGGCAATTTTTAGACTCGGTTCGCTGACAAATGGATCTTGATCTCGGATGGCTAATCGGATTAAAATAATCCCCACAGGTGCCGTTAACAAGTTCAGCAATAAATTGACCGGATCACGTTTAGTCAGTTGAAAATAACGTTGAGTTAAAATCGTCAACTGTTCAGCAATAGAAGCCTGTTTAGGGGGTTGAGGAGCAATTTTTGTCGGGGGCGGTTCCCCAATACTAAGATGATTCGCAACGTATTGTTTATACTCATTTGAACGCTGAAATTGAGCCGCCCAACTTTGAGCATTTGTTTCATCTTCGAGTAAATTATAGATATCCGCAAAATCATCACTCTCAATTTGGAAAAACTCAAAGGCTTGTAGCGGTGGCCCAAAATAACACAAGCGTCCTCCACGTCCTAAAAAGATAATGCGATCGCAAAGTTTAATATTCGCTGTCGCGTGGGTGACTAAAATAACCGTTCGTCCTTGATTTGCCAGCTTTCGCAACAATAACATCATCTTTTTATCTAAACCGGGGTCAAGTCCTGATGTCGGTTCATCTAAGAAGAAAAGCAGAGGATTGGTTAACAGTTCAACCCCAATACTCACCCGTTTTCGTTGACCGCCACTCAGTTGACTAACGAACACCTGACGCCGATCTAACATTTCAATTTCATAGAGGGTTTTCTGGACAATTTCCTTCACCTCTACATCGGGCGGAAGTCGTAATTTTGCCGCATATTCTAAGACTTCGGTAACGGTGAGATTTTGATGAATAATATCATCTTGGGGAACATAACCAATTTGAGTTCGATACAGGGAGAAATTTTTGCGTAAACTTTCCCCATTAATATAAACTCTACCTTTTGTTGTTGGACTAATGCCTAAAAGGGTTCGCATTAGGGTCGATTTTCCCGCCCCACTTCCCCCAACTAACGCCACAAATTGACCCGGTTCAATGGCAAAAGAGAGATCATTCAGCAAGACTCTCGCTTTATTTGATCGGTCTTTAACGATGCGTAAAAGTCGCTGGGCATCTAAACGAATTTGAGTTCCGGTATCGCATAATTCTAGAGTATCTCCCTGTCGAATTAGGGTAAACGGCCCAATTCTAATCGTATCGCGATCGCCTAATTTTACCGATTGTTTAACCCGTTGACTATTGACAAATACCCCATGTTTGCTATAGTCTTTAATCAGATAATCGCCGCGACCGTCTGGTTCAATGGTGGCGTGACGACGAGAGACAACAGGAGAATCTAAATTCAACGTCGCATCAGGATCTCGACCTAATAAAACGGAACGATTTTCTAAAGAAATGTATTCGCTCGTAAATTGAGATTGTACCGCTAAGGAATTGGGGTTAAAATAACGGAGTCGAATCAAATTTTGAGGATTTTGACCGATCTTGATTTCAATGCCATTATGCAGCAAATAACCTTCTAGGGGAGTGATGCGAGTATGGTTAATAAATAATCCATTGGTACTTGCTTCCTGTCCGTCTCCGTCATAGATCCAGTGAGACTCTCCCACCCGACGAAAAACAGCATGACAACCGGAGATCACTTGCCAGTGAGGGGGAACGACTAGATCGGCGTATTGCGTATCACGTCCGAGGAGATGGCGATCTTGAGTCAGTTCAAAATGGATAATTTCCCCTTGATTATTTAACTCTAAATAGGGGGAGGTATTCAAGGCAGTTTGCTTCCCGCTTCGGCCAGTCATCGCTGTATTTTAACACTGAGTTAAGGATTTAGCATAGCAGACGAACCTACTGCTTTCTAATGAATTGTTATGAAATTTTTGACTTTAACTTAGGGTTGAACCTCTGTTGATACAGGTTAGGGGCGACACCTGCCACCCCTTAGTAATTCTATCATCACGATCCTCAATGAACAGAACAACCACTCTCTCTAAGCGGCTAGGGTTGAATCTCGTCTGATATCTTCAACTTGATCAATTAAAGCTTTAACAGTCGCTAAATCGGCGTGAGCATATCGCTTATCGGTGAGATAGTCGTAGGCTTCCCATTCTTCGGTGACTTCGCCATCATACCAGATAAACCAATCTCTGTAGAGTTCGCCTTCATCGATATCAGGAGACAAAGACAGCCAATCATCTCCGGTATAAGTCTCAACGGTTTCTGCGACTAAATGTAACCAAGCGGTTTTGAGACATTCTTCTAAATTATTCTCGAAGGTAGAGCGATCTTGAATTAAAGTTTGGGTAAGATTGAAATTATATTCCATGAACTTTCTGTGACTCAATGACCTTACTCTACAAAATGCTATGGGGTGAGTGGGTTTACAGATGTGACACTCCGCAAAGCGTGACATCTTATCGCCAGGAATAATCTTCTCTAACGCCAGCAAAGAGGCTAATCACTCGAAGTCCGGGTAGACAGTTGACACAGTGGCACAGGAAAACTTTTTTTGATGGGATTTTAATTTAGTCCTGAGCGAACAGTTTTCTCTGATCGTTGATTATATACTAGGAAGTCAACATTGTAAGCTACAAAATCAAGCTGATTTCAGTTTTGAGAACGGATAATGAAAACTATCTTATCGCTGATTGTGATTTCTCTGCTGGGTTCATTCCTGCTCCCCAAACCAGCACAAGCCGATTCTGCTTATGATATCGTCTGCGAGTACAAATACCAAATTGGAGAGGGGTCTTGGATTAATGATACCAGCCAGGGGACTACAAGTGCGATCGCGAAAGCGAGACGGAGGAATTATCTAAAACGTCAGGAAGAAAAAGCCAAAGAAGCCGGATTGAGTTTTCAGGTGATTTATATGTTTTGTCGTGATCCTTGGGGAAATAGCAGCGATAGTGATTAATCCGAGTTTAAATTTGAAGATTGATCCATGAGAAAATAGGTGATCATTTCTCCTTTTCCTTTGATGGGAATTGAACCCCTGAGTTTGAACACAAATTCATCTTTTAAGCGATCATAAACTTCCTGTGTCACTTGAATTTTACCCGAAACCCCATTCGTTTCCATGCGAGAAGCCACATTAACCGTATTTCCCCATAAATCATAGCTAAACTTGCTCAACCCAATCACCCCTGCCACAACAGGCCCAGCATGAATGCCAATTCTCAGGAGAAAATTATTTCCAGTTTGCTGATTAAATTGAGCGAGATTTGCTTGCATATCCAGAGCCATTTTCGCGATCGCTTGTAGATGATTCCGATGATAAAGCGGTAAACCTCCGACCACCATATAAGCATCTCCAATGGTTTTAATTTTTTCTAAACCATAGTGTTGAGAAAGTCGATCAAAATGACTAAAAATACTATTTAGAACTTTGATCAGTTGAGCGGGAGTCGCCTGGGAGGAAAAATCGGTAAAACCCACTAAATCGGCAAATAAAACACTGACATCTTCAAAGTAATCGGCGATAATTCCTTGTTTTTTTTGTAAACGTTCAGCAATCGGTTGGGGGAGAATATTTAAGAGTAGTTTTTCCGTTTGTTCTTTTTGAGATTTTAATTCTTGTTGGGCTTGTTTCCGTTGAATTAAAGACCCGAGTTGAGTGGCTACCGCTTTCACCAGTTCCAGGGTTCTTTCTTGAGGTTTGCTTTTAGTTTGAGTGAAAAAAACTAACACCGCTAGCATCTGTTCTTCCACTAAAATCGGCACCCCAAAACCCGATTGTAAACCAATTTTTGGCAAGACTTCTGAATAAAAATGAACTTCAGCTTTCCCCGTCGCCCAAACTCGCCCTGGTAAACCTTCATCCCGTGCAAAGGTTAAATCTGAGCGCAATACTCTAAATTGAGTCGATTGGTTCTCATTAATATGCCAAGTTTGATTACATTCTAATAAAGTTCCTTCAGCATTGGGTATCCAAACCTCGCCGTATTCCCAATCAATGGTTTGACAAACGGTTGCTAAAACGAGATTTAAAGCCGAGTCTACATCCAAGGCTTCATTAATGGCTTGAGTCACTTTTAACAACAGTCGAATTTCCAGTTCTCTTTGTTTCTGTTCGCTAATATCACGCACTGAACCAATCATTCGCAGGGGATTTCCCGAAATATCCCATTGGGCTTGTCCACGAGTCAATACCCATTTATAAGCACCATCGACACAACGCAGGCGATGTTCAACCGAATAAAGCGGAATGGTTTGCTGCAAATAATTATACAAGATGCTTTCAACCAGTTCCCAGTCATCGGGATGAATCGAATCTTTCCAACCTTGACTAAACTTGATATGATGATCTTCATACCCCAAAACATCTTTAAACCAAGAGGAAAGAAACATCTCATCCGTTTCAACTTTCCACTCCCAAATGCCATCTTGATTCCCCTGAAGGGCGAGTTGCCAACGTTCTTCACTTTCGCGAAATTGCTCTTCAATAATTTGTCGGAGATGAATTTCTTTTTGCAGTTTGGTATTTTGTTCAGATAACTGAATTTGCAGCGATCGCAACCGCAACTGATTTTCGATGCGAGCCAAAACTTCCGTCAGTTGAAAGGGTTTTGTAATGTAATCGACTCCCCCCATTTCAAATGCCTTAACTTTATCAGATGAATCATCCAAGGCACTCAAAAAAATAATCGGGATTTCGCGAGTTTCTGCCTGGGTTTTGAGTTGCCGACAAACGTGATAGCCGTCCATTTCTGGCATCATAATGTCGAGCAAAATCAAATCGGGTGGACTCATTTCAATTGATAGTAATGCCAGCAGCCCACTCGGTGCGACTCGGACTTCATACCCCTGTTCTGAGAGCATCCGCGTCAACAGCGTCAGATTAATTGGGGTATCATCAACCACTAAGATACTTTTATGAGGCTCAGAATTGGACAGGGAGTTCATTAGCGTAGGTCAGCAGATCGATCGGTTTTAGGTTCAGTTAAAGCCAGTAATTGCTCGTATTGATAGCGCTCCACTAAATAGAGTAGAGCATCAGCAAGCGATGGATATTGGGAATGGATTTGCTTGATCAGACTTTGCATGAGCTGGCTTCGTCCTTCAATGATAGCTTGGTGAAATTGGGCTAACCACTCTACAGGTAATTGTGCCAGATCCTCGGATGTCAGTGTTAAAGAACAGACACCTCGATCCACGCAAGCAAGGGTTGACTCCTGACAGATATAATGTACACCTAAGTGTTGAGCAATGCGATCAAAAATATCTCGTTCTAAAAAGGGTTTGCGAAGAAAATCATCACAACCCACTGAGAGAGCGATTGATTTTTCGGTATCGAGAATTCCGGCCGTAATAGCGATAATTTTGGTGTTTTCAATGTTTTCAGAGAGTCTACTATCTTGGGCTGGATCATTGGCTCTTCTGACTGCTTCTAAATAACGAATTTGACGAGTGGCTTCATAACCATCAAGAACGGGCATTCTTAAGTCCATAAAAATCAGGTGAGGCTGCCAACTTGACCAGAGTTTAACGGCTTCTTGACCGTTATTTGCGCCTCGCACTTCAAAACCGACAGGAGTTAGCAATTCCATCAACAATTGGCGGTTATCAAAGCGATCATCAACGATTAAAATTCGATAGGAAGGTTGGTTGGGTTCGAGGGCGATGACTCGGATATTAGCCGGAGAAGGGTCAATCATTTCTATTTCTGAGATATCAACAGGAATGATAAACCTCAAAGTTGTTCCTTGTCCGACATGGCTATTGACTGTAATTTCTCCCCCCATTAAGTGAACAAATTGTTGAGAGATTTTTAACCCTAAGCCTGTTCCTTCTTGAGCTTGTTGACCCGATGAAGTTTGCACAAAGGCTTGAAACAGGTTGTTGCATTCTTGGGGAGCAATACCCACTCCGGTATCTTCTACCTCAAAACAAAACCTGCTCATATTTCCCCCATCAGGTTGAACCCTCAACATGACTTGACCCGTTTGAGTAAACTTAATGGCGTTATTCAAAAGATTAATTAAAACTTGGCGTAACTTGGTCTCATCAGTACAAATAAATTGAGGAATATTGGGGTGACAATCAAACTGTAACTCGAGATTTTTATCGCTTGCTTTTTGGGCAAACATTCTCTGCAAACTGTCGAGCAGATCAAAGAGATCGAAGGTTCGCTTTTGCAGTTTCATGCGTCCGGCTTCAATTTTAGATAAATCTAACACTTGGTTAATCAGAGTCAGCAAATGTTGACCACTACTGCGAATCACTTCTAAGTTTTCCTGTTCCTCAGCAGACAGGCGTGAACTGCGACTCAGGAGTTGTGAAAAGCCCAAAATAGCATTCAGGGGAGTCCGTAATTCATGGCTCATATTGGCAAGAAAAGTGGTTTTGGCGCTTGTGGCGGCTTCTGCTGCTTCTTTGGCTTGTCTGAGGGTGATTTCAAACTGTTGGCGTTCGAGTTCGACTTCGGTTCGAGTCGCAAATATTTTCATAATCATCTCGTGATCAAGGCTGATTTGAAGCGGTGAGCGACCCATGATATAAATTAAACCAATTGCCTCTCCCTGAGAATTACTTAAGGGAATTCCCCAATAACTTTCTACGCCTAACTCGGCTAAGAGTATAATCTCTGGGAAATCCTGCTGTACGTTAGCCGGATGGTAACACCAAGCTTTATGAATGACGAGTTCGCAGGGGGTTCCGGCGACATAATATTCTTGATTTTCTCTAAGACTCTCCCCGCCCCAAAAAGCCAGCATTCGCAGTTTTTGTTTGGTTTCGTCTGTCGCTTCTGCAATCACAGCATATTCAACTTGCAGCACTTTTGCTAAATAACGAACACAAGTCCGAAAGAATTCTTCACCCGTTTTACAGGCGATTTCTTCCGAAAATAACCGTAGGGCTTCTTCTCGTTGTTTGTAGTCGCTAATGTCTTGTAAGGTGCCATAGAAACGGATGATTTTTCCTTGATCATTTCGCTTCACTTGAGTCCGAGAAATCAGATGATGAATGATGCCGTTTTGATCGACTGTTCTAAACTCGATTTCAGCAGTTTCTCCTTGTTGAATGGCTTTCAGGGTGGCTTGTCGAACTCGTTGTCGATCTTCGGGATGAATTTTTTGTTGAATTTGCTCTACATTATCAATCGAATCATTCGGATGGAGTCCTGTAAGTTGGTACATTTGCTCTGACCACCAATATTTATTATCAATTAAATCCCATGACCACCCACCGACTTTAGCGATGCGTTGCGTTTCTTTGAGGAGAGTTTCACTGCGACGTAGTTCTTCTTCGCTTTTTTTGAGGGCTTCTTCGGCGCATCGACGCTCGCTAATATCTTCTTGTACACCGATAAAGTGGGTTAAATTTCCCTGTTTATCGTATACCGGAGAAATCGCTAGTTTATTCCAAAATAAGGTACCATCTTTGCGGTAGTTGCGTAAAATGACGTTAGCATCTCGACCTTCAGCGATCGCAGAGCGCAGTTCGGTTAACCCGGGTTGATCGGGTTCTTCTCCTTGTAAAAAACGGCAATTTTCCCCGATAATTTCATCAACGCGATAACCTGTTATCCGTTCAAAACCAGAGTTAACGTAGATTAAAGGATGATCTTCTAGTTGAGCATCACTAATCACAATACCGTTGGAAGAAGCGGCTACCGCTCGTTGCAGGAGTCGTAAATGGGCTTCGGTGGTGGCGCGAATTTCTATTTCTTGTTTAAGTCTTTGATTTTGAGCTTTGAGTTGTTCTTTTAACTTTTGGTTCGTCAGATGGATTTCGACTCGCGCTAGCACTTCTTCGATTTCCAAGGGCTTGCTAATAAAGTCTACGGCTCCGCTTGCAAAGGCTTTAACTTTATCAATCGTTCCTTCTAATGCACTAATAAATAGAATGGGAATGTTACAAGTTTTTGGATTAGCTTTTAAGTTTTTGCAGACGGTGTATCCATCTAAACCGGGCATCAACGCATCAAGTATGATTAAGTCCGGTTGACTCATATTGGCTGAGAGGATGGCCTGTTGTCCGCTTTGAGTGGCTCTGACTTTATATCCATTTTTTTCGAGGATTTTAAATAATAGCTTTAGATGGCTTGCATCATCATCAACAATTAGAATATTGCCGGGTCTTGGCTTTTTTTCTTGTTGGATCGTTTGCTGTAAGTTCTGATAATTTCTCAGGGAAAGTGTCGCTGTGGTGATTAATTTTTCTTGGGTGAGTTCTAACTTGGTTTTATAATCGTTAATATCATAGTTCAGGATGATTTCCGCTTCTGGAGATTGTCCCGGATGACCTGTGCGTAGGATAATCCGAGTGAGTTTATTGTTGAGGGTTTCTCGAACATATCTAACCAAATCTAAACCCGCTTCATCGGTTTCCATCACCACATCAACAAATAAAATTGCGGTGTCAGGATGTTGAAGGATTAATTGTTGGGCTTCAACCCCAGAATAAGCGGAAAGTATTGTCAGTGATTTCCCTTCAAATCTAAATCGTTCTAAGGCTAATTGAGTGACTTCATGGATGGATTTATCGTCATCTACAATGATGACTTTCCAGGTGTTACTTTCCTCGGCGTAAGATGAATCTATTTCTTCTTCATCTTCGATAAAAATCATTAGTTCTTCTTCGGATGTTGACTGTTGTTCGGGATGAATTTTATTTTGCATACTCGGGGGCGTTATTCCTGGGGTTTGATCGGTAAATTGAAAATAAATTTTGTACCTGCGCCAACTTGACTTTCACAGGAAATTTTTCCTTTAAGTTTTTGAGTGACTAAATTGTAGATGATATGTAATCCTAGACCTGTTCCCCCATAACTTCGAGCGGTTGTAAAAAAAGGTTCAAAGATTTTGCCGATATATTCTTCTGGAATACCACACCCATCATCTGCATAACTAATAATTAGTCTATCATCTTGACGAGCGATGTCAAAGTCTAACTGCCCAATTTCCCCAGGTTGATAGCCATGTAGAATGGAATTCATTACTAAATTGGTGACAATTTGGGCGATCGCTCCCGGATAGCTATTAATTTTTAGATCTTCCTCTCCCTGAACCCGCAAACGATGTCCTGTTTTTTCCAGGTGAGGACTGAGGCTAAGTAGAACATTTTCAATATAACTTTTTAAGTAAAATTCTTGCTGTTCAAAATAGCTTTGATCAACCGAAACACATTGAAAACTTTGAATTAAATTTCCCGCTCGTTGTAAATTTTCTAACAGCAGCGTACTCATCCGCTTGACTCGCTCAATATGACGATCTAAAATTATTTTTTTAACTCTATTTTCTTGGAGATTGGATTCCAACTCTTTGGCTTCATTCATTAAGGTAGAAGCTAGGGTAATTCCAATCCCGACTGGGGTACTAATTTCGTGAGATAAACCTGCAACTAATCTCCCCAAGGCAGCCATTTTTTCGGATTCGATTAGCTGAGTTTGAGTCGCTTGTAGATGCTGTAAAGCTTGAGTCAAATCTATATTTTTCTGTTGCACTTCTCGCTGAAGTTCATAAACACTCAAATGAGTTTTCACTCTCACTAAAAGTTCTTGAATATGAATCGGTTTTGTTAGATAGTCTACGGCTCCCATTGACAAGCCTTTCACTTGCTCATTAACTTCATTTAAAGCACTAATAAAAATAATCGGAATCTCTTGAGTTCGCTGCTCACTCTTGAGATAATTTAAAACTTCGTAACCGTTCATATCGGGCATCATAACATCGAGTAAAATCAGATCGGGGGGTTGTTTAAATGCTGCGTCTAAAGCAGATTGACCATTGCTTGCAGACTGAACATTGTAACCTTCTCTAGACAGAATCTCGGTTAACACTAATAAGTTGTCTTCGGTATCGTCAACAATTAAAATTGAGGCTTTTATCGAGTTCATTCCATCCTAAATTTATGACTTTTTTGAGGTTTTAAATTGATATTATAATTGATATAAAATACACCCTGAGTTCAGATTTTTTAGAGAATTGTATCGCTTTTTGATGCTACAGAGTCGTTTTCACTCTGATCAGGTATACTCAATCATTCTCTATAGATTTAGACGATCTGTACCTCATATAGCAGAGAAAGAGTTGATTAGGACACTGTTTTTCTGTCAAATCCTTTTATGATAAAGGTTTCAATTCTGTCTCCAGTCTCGGTGTCTCCTGAGTTCTGCTATACAATCGCTAGATCTGCAATAATGGTAACGTGAATTCGCAAAAAAAGGTACATTGCAGTACCGGATAGTCAAATTAGAGGTGTAAGAACAAATCAGTCTTTACAGTTGAATTTCAGCCCGAAACATCGGTTCACCCATCACCCGATGCAGGGTAAACCCCAGCCGTTCACAAATTTTTTGCATGGGGAAATTATCAGCTAAAATTTCAGCAGTAATGTGATCAATTTTTTCCTGACGCCCGATCAATAATAGTTGTCTTAATAACTCACTTCCTAAGCCTTGATGTTGAAAGCGATCGCAAATCAGTAGGGAAAATTCTGCTTCATTAACACCATGTACTTGACTCAACCGCCCGACTCCTACAATTTGATCTTCTGCGGTTTTCGGGTCAGTATAAATCGCCACTAATGCCATTTCACAATTATAGTCGATAAAGCACAATCGAGACAGGCGATCGTGAGCAATACGGCGACTCAATTTTAACAGATGTGCATACCGCAAATAAACACTTTCTTCGGATAAACTTTCATGGAATTTTACCGCCATTGGTTCATCTTCGGGACGTATTGGACGGATAATAATATCAAGACCTGTTTTAGATATCCAGTGGGTAATATATTGATGAGGATAGGGACGAATGGCTGGTTTAGGAAGCTGTTCTTCGGGGGTTTTGGGGTGATGTAAAACTACTCGCGCATCTAAAGCGATGAACCCTTTTTCTGAGGCGAATAACGGGTTAATTTCAATTTCTTTGATTCTTGGATGTTCAACGACTAAATGAGAAAACTGGACTAATATTTTCTCTAACGCCTCGATATCAACTGCCGTCCGTCCTCTCACCCCCAACAAGGCTTTATAGATTTTGGTTTGTTCCATCATCCGACGGGCGAGGGTGGTATTAAGCGGCGGCAAAGCGAGGCTTCTATCTTTAAACACTTCCACCAATTGACCCCCGGTTCCAAATAGTAACACAGGCCCAAATTGCGGATCTAAACTACTGCCTAAAATCAGTTCATAGCCGTCTAATTTAACCATCGGTTGAACGGTTACGCCTAGAAAATGTTCAGCCCCAAACGCTTTACAACTGTTCGTTTTAATGGTATGATAAGCCGTATTAACAGCCTCACGATTTTGTAGGTTGAGTTGAACGCCTCCCCCATCGGTTTTATGGGTAATCGTTTGAGAATGCAGCTTCAAAACCACTGGATAACCAATCGTTTCTGCTGCTTGTATTGCTGCTTCAACGGTGGTCGCAATATGAGTTTCAACGACAGGAATATTGTAAGTCGCTAAGAGTTGCTTGGACTCAAATTCTGTTAACAACGTCCGCCCTTGTTGACGAACAGATTCTATAATATATTGAGCGCGATCGCAAACTAAACTTTCATCGGTGACAAGGGTAGCAGGTAAACTGGGTGTCTCATATAAACCCTGCAAATTATAATGATACTGCCCCATATAATTGAACATTCTCACGGCAATATCGGGATAGGGAAATGTCGCAATACCCGCTTGGTTGAGAATTTCCGCCCCAGCCTTCACTTCTGCCCCACCCATCCAACTCGCCAATATTGGTTTTTTAGGCTGATGTTGAGACACAAAGGCTTTCAGTTTTTCTGCGGTTTGTGTGGGGTTTGTTGTCGCTTGCGGGGTGAGGATCACCAGCAACCCATCACTATTGGGGTCTTTAGCGGCAATTTCTAGGGCTTTGGCGTAGCGTTCGGGGTCAGCATCGCCTAAAATATCGATGGGGTTGCTCTGACTCCACTGAGGGGGTAAAATTTGATTGAGGGTTTCGAGGGTTTCCCCAGAAAGTTGGGCAAGGGTGCCGCCTTCTAAAATTAGGGTATCGGTGGTTAACACTCCCGGCCCGCCTGCGTTGGTGAGAATGGTCAGCCGTGAACCCTTGGGGCGAGGTTGTTTGGCGAGAACTTCCGCCATTGAGAATAAATGAGTCAGGTTATAAACCCGCAACACCCCACAGCGACGAAATGCCGCATCGAGAACCTCATCACTTCCCGTTAACGCCCCCGTATGGGAAGCCGCAGCTTGGGCAGCTTGGGCAGTGCGTCCGGCTTTGATCACGATAATGGGTTTGGTGAGGGCGACTTCACGGGCCGCTGAGAGGAAGGATCGGGCGTCGCCAATAGACTCCATGTAGATGACGATGCTTTGGGTGTGGGGATCATCGCCCAGATAATAAATTAAATCTCCCCAACCTACATCCAGCATCGAACCGATGGAGATAAACGCACTAAACCCGACGTTTTCTTGAAAACTCCAATCTAAAATTGAGCTACACAAAGCCCCGCTTTGACTAATAAAACCCACGTTTCCAGGTTTGGCGATCGCACTCGCAAAGGTGGCGTTGAGTCCAGTCCGGGGGTTGATCACGCCTAAGCAGTTGGGGCCAATAATGCGGAGGTTTCCCCGACGGGCGATGTCTAGAATCTGCTGTTCAAGGGCGATCCCAGAAGGGCCGATTTCTCGAAAGCCCGGTGAGAGAATAATAGCACCTTTTACCCCGCTATGGACACAATCTTGAATCAGGTTCGGCACGGTGTCAGCAGGTGTAGCGATAACAGCCAGATCAACAGGGTCAGGAACTTCTGCAAGACTCCCATAGGCTTTGATCCCCAGAATGCTGGGCTGTTTGGGGTTCACAGGGAAGACGGTACCGCCAAAGGGACTGCTGATCAGGTTCCAAAGCAGGGTTCGTCCAACGCTGTGGGGGGTTTCGGTCGCACCAATAACAGCAACGCTACGGGGGGCAAAAATAGCGTTAAGGGGTTGGTGTTCCGAGCGGAAAATGTCGGGGGTGGGGCTTGTTGCTGACATGGACAACTGCTTCCCTTTAATTCACTAATTTAAAATAGAGTTGGGGTGAAGTTTGTATACTTGATTACTGTTTTTAATTCGAGTTGAAGTTGTTGCCAAAAATCTAAGTCCAATCCCAGTTGAGATTGCTACTAAAATTGAGATTAACTTTATTATTACACTTTTAATGAGATTTGTCATCTCTCCCTCGGTAGAAAAAGGTAATCTTTAGGTTAAGAATTGGGGGAAGGCTAGCAATCTCTAGTATTGATGAAATTTTAAAGTTTTTTTGATCGTAAAGAAATGTAAAAATCGCAGGAGTCTATTCAAAATTCTCGTTAAGATAAAAGTATCAAGCGTGAGAGCTGCAATGAACCCGCTTGCATTTTGGAGGCTTATTTTTATGTACGAGCAATGGAAAGGTTTTGTGCTGGGTCAATGGACAACTGAGGTGAATGTACGAGATTTTATTCAAAAAAATTATACGCCTTATGAGGGCAATGATGATTTTTTAGCTCAACCCACTGAAAATACTAAATTTCTCTGGGAAAAAGTTAAAGTTTTAATGGCACAAGAACGGGAACAAGGGATATTAGAATTAGAAACAAAAACCCCTTCTAGTATTACCTCTCATGCTCCCGGTTATATTGTTCAAGACTTAGAAAAAATTGTCGGATTGCAAACCGATAAACCCCTAAAACGGGGAATAATGCCCTGTGGGGGAATTCGAGTCGTTCGCAGTGCGGTAGAGGCTTATGGGTATCAGCTTGATACCACAACGAATGAAATTTTTACCCAGTATCGTAAGACTCATAATGATGGGGTTTTTGATGCTTATACTCCCGAAATGCGATCGGCGCGTCACTCTGGTATTATAACAGGTTTACCCGATTCTTACGGGCGAGGTCGGATTATTGGCGATTATCGACGAGTTGCATTATACGGCATTGAACGGTTAATTGCCGATAAACAACATCAGAAACAATTACTCGAAGTTGATGTGATTTTAGATGATGTCATCCGTCAACGAGAAGAAATTTCTGAACAAATAAAAGCCCTGAAAGAATTACAACAAATGGCGGCGAGTTATGGGTATGATATTAGCCAACCTGCGACCAATGCCCAAGAAGCGGTGCAATGGACGTATTTTGGTTATTTAGGTGCTGTTAAAGAACAAGATGGCGCCGCGATGTCTTTGGGGCGAATTTCCACGTTTTTAGATATTTATATCGAACGAGATTTACAGCAAGGATTAATCACAGAAAGTGCCGTCCAAGAGTTAATTGATCACTTGGTAATGAAGTTGCGAATGGTGCGTTTTCTTCGCGCCCCAGCCTATAATCAACTGTTTTCCGGTGATCCCACCTGGGTGACAGAAGCCATTGGCGGGATGGGGTTAGATGGACGACCTTTAGTAACAAAAAACAGTTTTCGGTTCCTGCATACCTTGTATAATCTCGGCCCTGCACCTGAACCGAATTTAACCGTTTTATGGTCGGAATATTTGCCTGAAAACTTCAAGAAATTCTGTGCAAAAATATCCATTGAGACCAGTTCGATTCAGTATGAAAGTGATGATTTGATGCGCCCTGACTACGGGGATGATTACGGCATTGCTTGCTGTGTTTCGGCGATGCGAATTGGCAAACAAATGCAGTTTTTTGGCGCACGGGCGAACTTAGCCAAAGTATTACTGTATTCTATTAATGGCGGGAAAGATGAAAAAACAGGCGAACAAATCGGGCCGACTTACGCGCCAATTACTTCCGAATACCTCGATTATGATCAGGTGATCGCTAAGTTTGATCAGATGTTAGAATGGTTGGCAAAACTGTATGTCAATACGTTAAATGTCATCCATTATATGCACGATAAATACTGCTACGAACGCTTAGAAATGGCGTTGCATGATGCAGAAATTTATCGGACAATGGCTTGCGGAATTGCGGGGTTATCCGTCGTTGCAGATGCGTTATCGGCGATTAAATATTCTCAAGTGAAAGTGATTCGGGATGACAAGGGTTTAGCCATTGATTATCAAGTTGAAGGAGACTATCCTAAATTTGGCAATAATGATGAACAAGTCGATCAAATTGCGGTGAATGTGGTTAAATTATTTATGGATAAATTGCGGAAACATCCCACCTATCGCAACGCCGTTTTAACCCAGTCCATTTTGACGATTACTTCTAATGTTGTCTATGGTAAAAAGACCGGAAGTACCCCCGATGGTCGTCAAGCCGGAGAACCCTTTGCACCGGGCGCCAATCCGATGCACGGACGCGATAGTAATGGGGCGGTTGCGGTGTTAGAATCGGTGGCAAAATTACCCTATGAACAGGCGCAAGATGGCATTTCCTACACCTTCTCTATTGTACCGGAAGCGTTAGGGAAAACCGAGGAAAATAAAGTGAATAATTTGGCGGGTTTGTTGGGGGGATATTTTAGCAATGGCGGTCATCATATTAATGTGAATGTCCTCAATTTAGAGACGTTGCTTGATGCGATGGAACATCCCGAAAATTATCCACAGTTAACGATTCGAGTCTCGGGATATGCGGTGAATTTTATTAAGTTAAATCGCGAACAACAGTTAGATGTAATTAACCGCACGTTCCATAAACAGATGTAGAATTTTGCGGGTTTGTTAGAAGGAAAACCACCAAGACACAGAGACACAAAGAGATAAAATCTTGGTGACTTTGTGCCTTTGTGGTGAGTTTACCCTTAAAAAAATCATCAATTAAAATGAATTTAGAAGGTTTAAATTTGCATCCTAAAACGGAAATTATTGGATATATTCATTCAATCGAAACCTGTGGAACCGTTGACGGGCCAGGGATTCGGTTTGTTATCTTTACTCAAGGCTGTTTATTACGGTGTCAATATTGTCATAATCCCGATACTCGCAATTTACAAGCGGGAAAAGTTGTCACCCCAAAAGAGATTTTTGAACAGATTAAAAAATATCGGTCTTATATGAAGGCTTCCGGGGGTGGGGTGACTATTTCGGGCGGTGAACCGTTGTTACAACCGGAGTTTATTGGCGAAGTTTTTCGGCTTTGTAAGCAAGCGGGGATTCATACAGCGTTGGATACATCGGGTTTTCCCAAGTTTGAAGATGCGAAAAAAGTATTAGAATTTGTGGATTTAGTATTGTTGGATTTAAAGGCGTTTTATCCTGAAACCTATCAGGAAGTAACGGCCGTTTCCCTCGAACCTGTTTTGAGATTTACCCATTATTTAAACGAGATTAAAAAACCGACTTGGGTGAGATTTGTTTTGGTTCCCCATTTAACAGACAATCTCGAAGAAATTACTGAACTCGCCCAATTTGTCTCAACATTATCGAATGTGGAGAAGGTAGAAGTTTTACCCTTTCATAAAATGGGCGAGTATAAATGGGAGGAAATGGGTTATGAGTACAAATTGAAAGATACTCCTGCGGCGACGGTTGAACAAGTTCAACAGGTGATGGAAATTTTTAAGCGGTTTGGGGTGAAGGTTGAGTAAATTTTTTCACCACAAAGACACGAAGACACGAAGGTTTATTCTTGGTGTTCTTTGTGTCGAGCGTGGTTTTTTATTCTTAATGAGGAAATTTTTTCACCACAAAGACAGGAAGGTTTATTCTTGGTGTTCTTTGTGTCGAGCGTGGTTTTTTATTCTTAATGAGGGAGTAAATTTTTTCACCACAAAGACAGGAAGGTTTATTCTTGGTGTTCTTTGTGTCGAGCGTGGTTTTTTATTCTTAATGAGGGAGTAAATTTTTTCACCACAAAGACACGAAGGTTTATTCTTGGTGTTCTTTGTGTCGAGCGTGGTTTTTTATTCTTTCTATTTTTAAGAATTTAACAAAACAGATGAAAGCGACTCAACAAAAATAAATATTCTGTACTTGAAAAGTATAACTTCTAATTTTAGCACTTTTTTCGCTAACTTTCCCAAAAAATATGAATACAGCGAAACTTTATATCCTACCGGAAAAAAATATCGGATGCAAGTCAAAATGAAATCTTAAAAAGAATGTTAAGAATTTTGCCCATCTTTGAACAAATTGTCCGAGATGAAATAAGATAAAACATAGAGGCAAGTAGAGAAAACAAAGATGACTCTACCCGGTCGGTAATGCGTTACACTAAAGAGCGAAACAGCTCAGTTGTTTTTTTCCGTAGGCCAATAAGTAAACAATCCAAAACCTAAAGCTTGTAAACAGTCCCAGATTTTGAATCTGGCGTTCATCAACTCTTCAACCGAAATTTTATCTAAGGGAAAGATATGGTTAATTCAGTGACCAACATCGAAGAACTAGAAAACCTAATCACACGGGTAAAAGCAGCCCAACAAAAATATGCTTCCTACACGCAAGAACAGGTAGACTATATCTTCAAAAAAGCAGCCTTAGCAGCGAATGCAGCCCGAATTCCGCTCGCAAAAATGGCAGTCGAAGAAACGGGAATGGGGATCGTTGAAGACAAAGTGATTAAAAACCATTTTGCCTCAGAAATTATCTACAACAAATACAAAGGCGAAAAAACCTGCGGTGTAATTGAAGAAGACAAATCTTTCGGTTTTCAACGCATTGCTGAACCTGTGGGAATTCTCGCCGGAATTGTCCCCACCACTAACCCAACTTCTACGGCAATTTTTAAAGCCTTAATTGCCCTGAAAACTCGCAACGCAATTATCTTTTCACCTCACCCTCGCGCCCGAAATTGTACCAATGAAGCTGCCCGAATTGTCTTAGAAGCAGCGATCGCAGCCGGGGCGCCCAATGATATTATTGGTTGGATTGATCAACCCACCGTTCCCCTGTCTCAAGCCTTAATGCAGCATCCTGATATTAAGCTGATTTTAGCGACAGGCGGGCCGGGAATGGTGAAAGCGGCTTATTCTTCCGGTAATCCTTCTTTGGGAGTTGGTGCGGGAAATACCCCTGCTTTAATTGATTCTTCTGCTCATATTAAAATGGCAGTTTCTTCAATTATTCTCAGTAAAACCTTTGACAATGGCATGATTTGTGCCAGTGAACAATCAGTTGTTGTTGATGATCAGGTTTATGATGCCGTTAAAGCCGAATTTCAAGCCAGAGGTGCCTATTTCTTAACCGCAGAAGAACGGGAACGTTTAGGGGAGAAAATCATCATCAATGGGCGTTTAAATGCGGAAATTGTTGGTCAACCTGTTGATAAAATTGCCGCACTGGCTGACATTACCCTCCCTGAAAATACCCGAGTGATTATTGGTGAAGTTGAAAATATTGATACTAATGAACCCTTCGCCTATGAAAAACTCTCGCCTGTATTAGCCATGTATCGGGCGAAAGACTTTGAAGATGCGGTGGAAAAATCGGAAAAATTAGTGCAGTTTGGAGGACGCGGACATACAGCCGCCCTCTACACAGCGCCCTCCAATATTGACCATATTAAACGCTTTGAAGATGCCGTTGAAACCGCCCGAGTTTTGATTAATACGCCGTCTTCTCAAGGGGCAATTGGAGATATTTACAACTTCCGTCTTGACCCTTCTTTAACCTTAGGTTGTGGCAGTTGGGGCGGTAATTCAGTCAGTGAAAACGTCGAACCTCATCACCTTTTAAACATCAAAACCGTCGCCGAACGTCGGGAAAATATGTTATGGTTCCGTATTCCTCCTAAAATTTACTTCAAATACGGGGCGTTAACCACAGCTATTCGCGAGTTAGCCGGAAAAAAACGGGCATTTATTGTTACCGACAAACCCCTTTATGAGTTAGGAGTAACGGCGATATTAGAGGAGGTTTTGGAAGAAATCGGACTCAAATACGATGTCTTTTATGATGTTGAACCTGATCCCTCTCTCGATACAGTGGAACGGGGATTAGTGTTGATGAATACGTTTCAACCCGATGTAATTATTGCCATTGGTGGCGGTTCTCCGATGGATGCGGCGAAAATTATGTGGTTGATGTATGAACATCCTGAAATCGAATTTGATGGCTTGGCAATGCGGTTTATGGATATCCGTAAACGGGTTTATGACTTGCCGCCTTTAGGGGAAAAAGCGATCATGGTTGCCATTCCTACAACATCGGGAACGGGTTCAGAAGTGACGCCATTTGCCGTTGTAACAGACCGTCGAAATGATATTAAATATCCTTTGGCGGACTATGCTTTAACTCCAAATATGGCAATTATTGACCCGGAATTGGTGTTAAATATGCCCAAGGGATTAACCGCATTTGGGGGGGTCGATGCTTTAACTCACGCCCTAGAATCTTATGTCTCGGTGTTGGCTTCTGAATACACCAATGGTTTAGCTTTAGAAGCCATTCGGTTAATCTTTAAATATTTGCCGAGTTCCTATCACAATGGGGCAGAAGATCCCAAAGCCCGCGAAAAAATGCACTATGCGTCTACAATGGCGGGGATGGCATTTGCTAATGGTTTCTTAGGCATTTGTCACTCAATGGCACACCAATTAGGAGCGATGTTCCATGTGCCGCACGGGTTGGCTAATGCGTTGATGATTTGTCATGTTATTCGCTACAATGCCACCGATGCCCCGTTTAAACAGGCGACTTTTTCTCAGTACAAATATCCCAATGCAAAATGGCGTTATTCTCGGATTGCGGACTATTTGAATTTGGGCGGTGAAACGGAAATGGAGAAGGTTGATCGCTTGATTTTAGCGATAGAAGACTTGAAACAACAAGTGGGAATTCCTCACGCGATTAAAGATGTGATCAAAGAAAGTGAAGCGGAATTTTTAGCGAAAATTGACGAATTAGCCGATCGCGCTTTTGATGATCAATGTACAGGTGCAAATCCCCGTTATCCTCTAATTAAAGACCTGAAGCAATTGTATCTCGATGCTTATTATGGTCATCCGTTAGTCGAAGCCCAACAAAATGGTAAAATAGTGATTCCAGAAGAACCGCAAGTTGTGGCGACAACCTAACCGTTAGATTCTTCTATTGTAGGGGTCATTGATGAATTACCCCTACCAGTTATCAATTCACTGTTTACTGGTCACTGAAAACACTGGTCACTGTTCACTGGTCACTGATCACTGTTAATAGGACTCCCCCTTCCCAACCCCAGGGAGGGGGGATATTGATTTTCAAGCCCTAAATCAATCCCGACAAAAAAACTCGGGTATGGTTGACCTCGTAAATTCACTGTGATATTGTTTTGAAATCAGGAATTCAAAAGACATCGTTCAACTAGAGGTTCAATCCATGACGGCACTAACAACTCACACTCAGACTACAGGTGCAACTTTCGAGAAACTCAAGTGTAAAGAGTGCGGCGCTGAATACGCCCTCGAAGCCAAACACGTTTGTGAAGTCTGCTTTGGCCCGTTAGAAGTTCAATACAACTACGACTTACTCCGCCAAACCGTGACTCGCGCAACCATTGAAGCTGGCCCGAAATCCATCTGGCGTTATCGCAGCTTCCTTCCTGTCGCCACTGATAATGTGATTGATGTCGGTACCGGAATGACGCCCCTAGTGAAGTCGGAACGGTTAGCCCGTCGCCTCGGTCTGAAAAACCTCTATATTAAGAACGATGCTGTCAATATGCCCACTCTCAGCTTCAAAGATAGAGTGGTTTCCGTCGCCCTCAGCCGCGCTAGAGAATTGGGCTTCTCAACAGTATCCTGTGCCAGTACCGGAAATTTAGCCAACTCCACCGCCGCCATCGCTGCTAAAGCGGGACTCGACTGTTGTGTATTTATTCCTTCTGACTTAGAAGCCGGAAAAATCCTCGGGACTTTAATTTATAACCCGATTTTGATGGCAGTTCGAGGCAATTATGACCAAGTAAACCGCCTCTGTTCAGAAGTGGCAAATACTCACGGTTGGGGATTTGTTAATATTAACCTACGTCCCTATTATTCAGAAGGTTCAAAAACCCTCGGTTATGAAGTCGCCGAACAATTAGGCTGGAAACTTCCTGATCATATTGTCGCGCCAATTGCCTCGGGTTCTTTGTATACTAAAATCTATAAAGGATTCCAAGAATTTATCAAAGTCGGCTTAGTTGAAGATAAAGCCGTTCGCTTTAGTGGCGCCCAAGCAGAAGGCTGTTCACCTGTTGCCCAAGCCTTCACCGAAGACCGTGATTTTATCACCCCCGTTAAGCCGAATACCATTGCTAAATCAATTGCCATTGGCAACCCGGCAGATGGCGTTTATGCCCTAGAAGTCGCCCGGAAAACCAACGGTCATATTGAGTCTGTCAATGATGCAGAAGTGATTGAAGGCATCAAACTGTTAGCGGAAACTGAAGGCATTTTCACCGAAACCGCAGGCGGAACCACAATCGCCGTCTTGAAAAAATTAGTCGAAGCTGGTAAAATTGATCCCGATGAAACCACTGTTGTTTACATCACGGGCAATGGCTTAAAGACTCAAGAAGCCGTTCAAGGTTATGTCGGCGAACCGCTAACCATTGACGCTAAATTAGAAAGCTTTGAACAAGCCTTAGAACGCGCCCACACTTTAGGCCGTTTAGAATGGCAAGAAGTTTTAGTGTAATCTAAAAAAAGTTAGGGATGGGTGAATGAACCTGTCCCTAAAACTTGCAGAGTTCCTGACTGTAAATCTACTCAAACGTTACCTTTCAAAATCGACATGACGGTTAAAGTATTAATTCCAACTCCTTTGCAAAAATTCACCGACAACCAAGCAAAGCTTGAATGTGAAGGCAGCAATATTCTTGAATTGATTGATTCTTTAGAAGCCCATTGTCCGGGGATTAAAAGTAGTCTTTGTGATGAAAAAGGTGAACCTCGCCGCTTCCTCAATTTTTACGTGAATAGCGAAGATATCCGCTTTCTCGAAGGAACAAAAACGGAACTCAAAGATGGGGATGAAGTGAGTATTGTTCCGGCGGTTGCGGGCGGTTAACTCATCTTACAGTGACCAGTGACCAGTGACCAGTGACCAGTTATCAGGTTACAGGTAATAGGGGAATTGTTACAGGGGTTAGGACAACTGTAAACTGTAAACTGTAAACTGTCTTCACTGGTCACTGATAACTGTAAACTGTAAACTGTAATGAACCCGCCCCTACCGAAGTTCTATCATCCGTTTTCTCAAAATTTGAACGATGTATTCGGCAGCATGACCATCTCCAAACGGATTAATGGCTGTTGCCATTTTTTTATAAGCTTCTAAATTGGTTAATAATTCGGTTGCCGCTTCTACAATTTCTGTGGTTTCTGTTCCGACAAGTTTGGCAGTTCCCGCAGTAATGGCTTCAGGTCGTTCCGTCGTTTTTCGTAAAACCAAGACAGGTTTTCCTAAACTGGGAGCTTCTTCTTGTAATCCTCCAGAATCGGTTAAAACAAAATAACAGCGATCAATTGCCGCAACTAATTCACAATAATCAAGCGGTTCAGTTAAAAAGATTCTCGGATGATTTCCTAATATTTTTTGCAACGGTTCTCGTACAGTTGGATTTCGATGCAACGGTAAAAGTAACGCCGTATCGGTAAATTTATCTAAAATATTCAGAAAACTTTCAGCAATTTGAGTCAGAGGAGTTCCCCAATTTTCCCGACGATGAACCGTTGCTAAAATCAGCCGATATTGACTCTTGTTCAAATGAGCAACGTTTAACTCAGGTTGACGTTTCACCACCGATAATAACGCATCAATCACCGTATTTCCGGTATGATGAACTTCTCCCAAAACCCCCGAATTTATTAAATTTTCTACCGCTTGCGTTGTGGGTGCAAAATGAAACTGAGTCAGTTGAGAAATTAAACGTCGGTTGGCTTCTTCAGGATAAGGATTAAAAATATCATTCGTGCGTAACCCCGCTTCAACATGACCTACAGGGATTTTCTGATAAAATGCTGCTAACGCCGCAGCAAACGCCGTTGTCGTGTCTCCCTGAACGATAATAATATCAGGACGAAGCTGTTGAAATAAACCTTCTAACCCCTGCAAACTCCGCCAAGTAATATCCGTCAACGTTTGCGAAGTCTGCATAATTTCCAAATTATAATCAGCATTGAGGTTAAACAGTTCCATGACTTGTTTAACCATTTCTCGATGCTGACCTGTTAAAATAACCTGAGTCTCAAACTCAGAAGCCAGTTGTAACTGTTGGATGACGGGAGCCAGTTTAATCGCTTCAGGACGAGTCCCAAGGACAACAGCCACTCGAATACGAGAATTGATCATTGCACTAAATAGAGATACAGAGCAAACTCAGCAATCAGAAAATCGAGACAGATGTTAGAGTTGATACAGTTTTATACCCAGAAGACTTATTTATAATTCAAACAGAGTCACCAAATCAAACCCCTCAATCCAGACGTTAACGATTATATCCTTATCCTCCCGCCTCAAACCCATCCGTTACAACCGTTATCCCTTACAATATCCGTTTCCAAAGCCATTAAGCTAAAACCCCCCAAGTTAATCTATCCGTTACATCCCCGCCTCACAAAATCCTCACAATCTTTCGTTATCTTACAAATACAGATAAAAACCCAGATAAATCCCGCTAGTCGCAGTTGATAAAAAGGCTAGCCGATAAATCCCGTCAAACACTTAATAATCGACGGGTCAGTTATAAGACAGCTTCCAGAGCCATTTGCTTTGGGAGCTGTCTCGTTTTAGGAGTTTTTGACCTCTTATTAATCGAGAGGGGGGATTAATAACAAATGTAGAGTGGTTTTTGATTCCAGATTGATCAACAGATTAACCCGGTTTTCTCAAGGTTATGATAACCGAAAAACCGGGTTTTTTGCTAATCCATCAAATCAAGTTAAAAGTTTTAGTCGTCATCCCAACGATCATCATCATCCCAGTCGTCATCCCAACGATCATCATCATCCGAGTCGTCATCCCAACGATCATCATCATCCCAATCGTAATTTACACCGGGTCGAGCTACCCCAGTCGGAATGACCGGCGAACCATCTGTCCGAGTAATCGAAAACGCATCGAAATCTTCATCATCCAGTATACCGGAAACATTGACAACTTCACCCGGAACTAATTGTAAAAATTGTGAGTCGGGTAAATCGGCATCAACTAATAACGGACTGCCGTTAATATCAAGCAGAAATTCATCATTATCAACTAAATTAATCACCGTTCCGGTAACAGTTGAACCGGGAACAATGGGAGGAACAACCGGAGGAACAACCCCAGTCGGAATTACAGGTGAACCGTCTACCCGAGTAATTGAAAACGCATCTAAATCTTCATCATCGAGTATACCCGAAACATTGACAACTTCACCCGGAACTAATTGTAAAAATTGTGAGTCGGGTAAATCGGCATCCACTAATAACGGACTGCCGTTAATATCGAGCAGAAATTCATCATTATCAACTAAATTAATCACCGTTCCGGTAACAGTTGAACCGGGAACAATGGGAGGAACAACCGGAGGAACAACCGGAGGAACAACCCCAGTCGGAATTACAGGCGAACCATCAACCCGAGTTACTGAAAAGGTATCGAAATCTTCATCATCGAGTATACCGGAAACATTCACCACTTCACCCGGAACTAAGGGTAAAAATTGTGAGTCGGGTAAGTCGGCATCCACTAATAACGGACTGCCATTAATATCTAGCAGAAACGCATCATTATCAACTAAATTAATTACCGTTCCGGTAACAGTTGTACCCACCATTGGAGGAATACCGACAGGAGGATCGGGAGGATTTCCAATCAAAGGATCGGCGGGAATTTCTGGGGGAAGTACGGGTTTATTTCCGCCCAAAACGACAGAACCATCGGGGCGAGTAATGGAGGGGCTATCGATTTCTAAACCGTCAAATTCCCCCACAAAAACGTTAACCGTTTCACCGATCATTAAACCCAATTGATCGGCATCTAAAGGCGTAGGATCGACAATGGTAGTACCCCCCGACCAATTTAAAGTAAAATCGTCTCCATTGTCTACAAAACCGCCCACAACTCCGGTAACAGTTGCTCCGGGAAATAAACCTGCTAAGGGATTGGGTTCAATCATCTCTTGTCCTGCCTTTCTGAACTCGATGATGTTACTTTAAAAATTAAAAATGACAAGAAGATGACAGGGGGTTGATGTGACTTCAGTCACCCGTGTAGGGGTAATTTATGAATGACCTGTACCAATATTTTCACAAAAATTAGTCGTAAATTTGATAACGAACCAAAGTCCGAAGCTGTGCGGGAGATAAATTAAGCATCCGGGACATCTCGGCTTCGACATCAGCCACATCTGTCACCGGAAATTCAAATTCTAACTCTTTTAAGGTGGAACTATCGGTATCAATATCGACTTTGGTATAACCTCGTTTTTCGTAAATCTTTGCTTCAATAGAAATCAGTTGGACTTTCAGCAGCAGTTCAACTTCAGGTAATCTTCCCCCTTCTACAGACACCCGTTCAATTTGGGGGGCTTCACCCAACACAACTTCTGTTGTCCAACCCGTTGCGATCCAAAACAATAAACCAATTAAGGGTAAAGGCAACCCAAACTCTAAACCCCAAGAATCAATGATTTGCCAATTTTTAAATTTCATAAGCAGCTCTGAAACTTTTATGCTATTTTAAATGATTATGGACTAATTTGGCAATTTTTAGGTCGGGTTTTGACAAAAACTCTGGCAATCCTCAAGAGGTGTTTCTATAAAGAAAGAACAAGATAAATTGATATCTTTTCTGGATAAATTTTTCGGTAAATGAAATTTATGAGATCAACAACTGATGAGAATTTTATTAGTTGAAGACGACATTGAACAATTAGAACCCATCCGCACCGCCCTTTCCCAAGCCGGACATATTGTTGATGGAGTTGAAACGGGAGACACCGCCCAATGGTTAATGAGTGAAACCGATTATGATTTATTGATTTTGGATTGGATGTTACCTGTGATTTCAGGAGTAGAACTTTGTCGCCAGTATCGAAGTCGGGGAAAAACATCACCAGTTTTGCTACTAACTGCAAAAGATACGACTGCTGACAAAGTAATCGGATTAGATAGCGGGGCGGATGATTACCTCGTGAAACCGATAGATTTACTCGAACTGTTGGCGCGTATTCGGGCTTTAGGAAGACGTTCTCCCCATTGGCTTGGAGATACTTTAAAAATGGGTGATTTAGAACTAGATTTAACGCGCTTAATCATACAACGAGGAGACAAAGAAGTTCAACTTTCAGTGCGGGAGTCCCAACTGTTAGAATATTTTCTGCGTCATCCTAACCAAGTGTTAAGCCGAGATCAAATTGAACAATCTTTGTGGGAATGGGATAACCCACCAGAAAGTAATGCAGTGAGTACCTTAGTTAGACGTTTAAGACAACGTTTAGGACAAGTGGATGCAGCCAACTGGATCGAAACAGTCTACGGTTTAGGATACCGAATGAGTCAACCCAATGTTTAGTCAAAGTCGTCGAAATTTAGCCCGTTGGTTTACTTGGTCAATGGGAGGAATATTAATCGTATTTGCCCAATTAATTTATTATATCGAAGCTCGAGATCAATTGTGGGCGCTCGATAATGCCTTATATGATCGAACCAGTGCGCTGGCGTCAACCGTTGAGTTGAACACTCGCAAAGGTCAATCAAAAATCGCATTTGAAAACCTGCTCATGCTCCGGAGTAATTCCGGCTTGGGGAGTGAATTAATCTATGTTCGGTGGTACAATCAAGAAAGAAAAATTGTGCAGTTTATAGGTCAATCTCCCACCGAAAAAAATAGAATAAAACTCGGATTTAAAACGCTTAAATCCGCTAATATTCAAGTCAGACAATTAACCATTCCTGTTGTTGAGAATGAAATTTTAATCGGCTATTTGCAAGTCGCTACCTCCCTAAAACCCTTTCAAGATACAACCCAAAAACTGCGTTTATTTTTAACAGTGGGCGTGCCTATAACTTGGGGAATTATTGGTTTAACCGGGTGGTTACTGGGGGGAATGGCAATGCAACCCATTCGTCAATCTTACGAAGCCCAAAGTCGATTTACTGCCGATGCTTCCCACGAATTACGCGCCCCTTTAGCCGCTATTTTGAGTAACGCTCAAGTGGGGTTACTCGCCCCTAGCTGTGATGAAATTCCGCGTCAACGCCTGGAAAAAATTGTCACATTAACGAAATCAATGACAGTTTTGATCGGTCATTTATTGCTGTTAGCCCGTCACGAAGGCAAACTCAATCCGCAACTCTTCCAAACTCTAGATTTAACTCAATTATTGACCGATTTAGCACAAGTTTATAAATCCTTATCCCCAGACAAAGACATCTCCTTTTATACTGATTTTCCCCAACAGCCTATTTTTATTCGCGCCGAACCCGAGTTACTCCGTCAAGCGATTGAAAATCTCCTCAATAATGCTTTTAAATATACAAATTCGGGAGGAACAATCAGCCTAAAATTAATCTATGAATCCCGTTGGGTAATGATTTCGGTAACAGACACCGGAATGGGTATTCCGCCCCAAGATCTACCCCACATTTTCGATCGCTTTTATCGAGTCGATCAAGCCCGAACCCGCAAAACAGGGGGCTTTGGCTTGGGGTTAGCGATCGTTAAACAAATTGTCGAAGCCCATCAAGGTTCTATACAAGTCAATAGTACCCTTGGAGTGGGTTCTACCTTTACCCTCGAACTTCCCAGAGAAAAACCCGGTTTCTCAAAGAAACCGGGTTTTTGAGGCTAGTTCGCGCCTATACAACGGGGTGGGTTTACCCACAGAAAAACCCGGTAACTCCTACGAAACCGGGTTTTTGAGGCTGATCGAGGAAGGGGGCGGGTTTACAGAGGTTATTTGTCACCAGACAGACATATCGACAGAACCCGCCCCAACAAAACTTCTGGTGGCTATTGCCCATACAACGGGGCGGGTTTACAGAGGTTATTGATGAGAAACAGACATATCGACAGAACCCGCCCCTACAGTGTTTAGATTGCCGTTTTTTGTTACAATCTGTGAAGACAATAGGTTATAAATAGGCAAAATGCGGGTTGCGATCGCTGGAGCAGGTTTAGCGGGTATGGCAACAGCCGTCGATCTCGTCGAGGCTGGACACCAAGTTGAAATTTTTGAATCTCGTCCTTTTGTTGGCGGAAAAGTCGGCAGTTGGGTTGATCCCGATGGTAATCATATTGAGATGGGTTTACACGTCTTTTTTGGTTGTTATTACCATCTGTTTGATTTAATGAAAAAGGTGGGAGCGTTTGAACATCTGCGTTTAAAAGAACATTCTCACACCTTTATTAACCGAGGCGGAAAAACAGGAAGTTTAGATTTTCGCTTCATTACAGGCGCCCCGTTTAACGGACTCAAAGCCTTTTTTACCACCTCTCAACTCTCTTCCTATGATAAGTTGAAAAATGCGATCGCTTTAGGTACAAGTCCTCTCGTTCGCGGACTGGTAGACTTTGAAGGAGCGATGAAAACCATTCGAGATTTAGATCGAATTAGTTTCGCCGAATGGTTCCGCAGTCATGGCGGTTCAGAAGGCAGTTTAAAGCGGATGTGGAACCCGATCGCCTATGCACTGGGTTTTATCGATACGGAAAATATTTCCGCTCGGTGTATGCTAACAATTTTCCAATTTTTTGCTGCAAAAACTGAGGCTTCTGTGTTGCGAATGTTGGAAGGTTCCCCCCATGAATATCTCCATAAACCGATTATTAATTATCTCGAAGAACGAGGCGCGAAAATCTACACCCGACGCCGGGTTAAAGAGATTCAATACGAACAAATAGACGGCAAAACATACATAACAGCTATGGTTGTAGCTTCTGGAGACACCGAAGAAACCATCACAGCCGATGCTTATGTTTGTGCTTGTGATGTTCCCGGAGTTCAGAAAATATTACCCCAAGATTGGCGGAAATGGTCGGAATTTGATAATATTTATAAACTCGATACGGTGCCTGTGGCAACGGTACAATTACGCTTTGATGGTTGGGTAACAGAACTCAATGATCCGCAACAACGCAAACAGTTAGAACGAGCCGTTGGCATTGATAACTTGTTGTATACTTGTGATGCTGATTTCTCCTGTTTTGCGGATTTAGCCTTAACCAGTCCGGGAGATTATTATCGTCAAGGCGAGGGTTCACTGCTACAATTAGTATTAACCCCTGGAGATCCGTTTATCAAACAAAGTAACGAAGAAATTGCCCAACACGTTCTCAAACAAGTACAGGATTTATTCCCGTCTTCAAGAGAACTCAAGATGACCTGGTATAGTGTGGTTAAATTAGCTCAATCTCTCTATCGAGAAGCGCCGGGAATGGACCCCTATCGTCCTGCACAAAAAACCCCTGTAGCTAACTTTTTCCTAGCTGGAAGTTATACCCAACAGGATTATATTGATAGCATGGAAGGCGCGACACTTTCGGGTCATCAAGCCGCAAAAGCCCTTTTAAATAATACAGCTAACTTGATGAAACCCTCGGCGGTAACAACAGGTTAAAACTGACAATATAGAGGGAATTTTTGAGAGTTAAATGCTTTAAATTTCCCTCTAAAAATATACTCTATCAACTCTAAAATCCGATGTCAGACTGGTTAGAACATAGCGTTCAAGTTGAAGTTCCAATTCCGATAGAATTAGCTTGGAGTCTTTGGTCAGATTTGGAACAAATGCCCCGATGGATGAAATGGATTGATTCGGTTAAAATCTTAGAAGATAATCCCGAATTATCCCGTTGGAAATTAGCAGCAGGTCGGTTTGAGTTTACTTGGCTGTCTCGGATTTTGAAACAGGTTCCCCATCAAATTATTCAATGGGAATCTGTTGATGGTTTACCGAATCAAGGCGCCATTCGATTTTATGATCGTCATGGGAGTAGTATTGTTAAACTGACGTTTTCCTATGCCATTCCTGGGATTTTAGGTAAACTGATGGATAATCTCTTTTTAGGACGACTGGTAGAATCAACCATTCAAGCAGATTTAGAACGGTTTCGAGATTACGCCCTAGCCGTTCATGCAAAATCTTAAGCTTAAATTCCACTTGTTGCTTTCGCAATTGGCATCCGCCAACCTGTCCCAAAAGCGCGATCGCTAATTTTTAATCCGGGAGGGGCTTGACGGCGTTTAAATTCTGCCCGCATGACTAATTTTACCACCTTTTGAACAATCTCAGAATCATGTCCGGCCTCAATAATTTGTTGAACCGATTCATGTTTTTCAACTAAGCGATATAAAATATCATCTAAAATCTCATAAGGGGGGAGTGAATCTTGATCAACTTGACCGGGTTTGAGTTCAGCGCTGGCAGGCTTTGTTAAAATATTATTGGGGATAATTTCTTTTTGATGATGTTTATTTAACCAATGACAAATTGAATAAACTCGCGTTTTAGGAACATCTGCAATCACCGCTAATCCCCCATTCATATCACCATAAAGGGTACAATATCCCACCGCCATTTCTGATTTATTTCCAGTTGAGAGTAACAAATGACCAAATTTATTAGAAATTGCCATTAATAAGGTTCCCCGAATTCGAGATTGAATATTTTCTTCGGCAATGCCAAATTCTGTCCCTGTAAACAAGGGTTCAAGGGTGTTATCAAAGGCTTTCATTCCCTCAGAAATCGGTAAAAGTTCGGTTTTAATCCCAATATTTTCAGCCAATTTTAACGCATCATTGACTGAATGATCGGAACTGTAAGGAGAAGGCATTAATACCCCTAAAACATTCTCTTCTCCCACCGCTTCTGCTGCAATAGCCGCAACTAACGCCGAATCAATTCCCCCACTTAACCCCAAAACAACCTTAGAAAAACCACATTTCCGCACATAATCCCGCACACCCAAAACCAACGCTAACAAAATTTCTTCATCTTCACTTCCCGGATGATCATTTGAAGACTTTTCTAGAGATTTAACCGTTGTTGCTGCCATTAAATCTTGTTTTTCAAAATCAAACTCAACAATAGCAAAATCAGTTTGAAATCCCGCTAAACACTGAACTAATTCACCGTTTTTATTAAAAGCAAAACTAAACCCATCAAAAATTAAATCATCATTTCCCCCAACTTGATTGGCATAAATAATCGGAGTTTGATAACGTTCTGCACTATGTCCCAGCATCGCTTGACGGAGTTTTTGTTTACGGGTTTGGTAGGGAGAAGCCGATAAATTCACCACTAAATCAACATTTTGTTCCGCTAAAGCTTTCATGGGATTACAAGCATAGTTTTGTCTTCCCCAAAATTCCTCATCGTTCCATAAATCTTCGCAAATTGTTACCCCAATTTTTAAAGATGTGGTAGAATTAGATAAAGTAAAATACTCACTTTGTTTTCCGGCTTGAAAATAGCGATCCTCATCAAATACATCATAAGTCGGGAGTAACCGCTTCTGAAAAAACTTCTGAATTTCACGATTGTGAATTAACGCGGCACTATTAAATAAGGGCTTACCCTGTTTTTTAAACTCAGGATTCGGTTGGACAGTTCCGACTAAAACTGCAAGTTCAGGCGGTAATTTTTCAGCTAAAATGTGTAGTTGAGCGATCGCAGCCTCGATAAAACTGGGGCGAATCAACAGATCTCTAGGCGGATAACCTAGCAAAGCCAATTCTGTGGTTAATAGCAGTTGACAACCTGCTTCTGTAGCCTGTTCGGCGACATCGAGAATACGTTGAGCATTTCCGGTAATATCGCCGACAGTGGGATTGAGTTGTGCGATCGCAATTTTCATCATTCATCTCTGAGGTAGATTTTAACTCAAGTTTACCTTGATGTTGCAAGAAGGCTGACGCTTTACCCGTAGGGCAAAGCACCTTCGATGAATTGCGACTCTTCACGACTACCGATTAATTAGGACCAAACGGATCACGACAAAGTTGATATGTGACTTCAAAATTCTCACCTCGCTGATCCGCTTCATCTTCTAAACGCTCGATTTGCTGAGAACGTTGCTCTTTAGCTGCTAAACGAGTTGTTCCACTGACACTCGCTTCTTTCGTCTCATCTCCTATCTTATATTGATAGTTACAAACAAAATCGTTTTTAGTAGTCTGAGCGCTACTGGGTGTAGTCGGTTGTTGAGGAGAGGGTCTATCCTGTGCGAATGCTGGGGAGGTTAGACCCAACGCTAGAAAACTAACTGTAATACCACTTAAAAGCTTATTCATAATAGTCTCCTTGAATTTAAACTTTGTGCTTCTATTGTTATAAATGTTAGAGAAATTAAACCTAATCTTAATCCTTCTTCCGACATAAACTTATCTTCTTAACTTGCTAAATTTGCTCCTTTTTATTCAAAGAAGTCTCATCCAAAAGAGCCGATAGAGCTATTTCTACGGGCTGATATTGATATTGAGTATTGACTAAAACCTATTCTTCCAAACTGTCTAAGAGTTGAAGAAGGATTAATTTTTTAGTAGTTCTATTAAATCAAGTTGTCAAAGATCTACTTAAAATTTAAAATAAGGTAAGAGGGAACTAAAAATCGAAAAAAACGATGAATATCAAACGCATTTTACCTTTAGGTTTTGGAATTCTGATTGTTATAGTTAGTATTGTTAGCTTAATTACGCTTAATAATTCCACAAATTTAAAAGAGTCTTCAGACTGGGTTTCTCATACCTATAAAGTGCAATCTATGTTAAGAAGTCTAGAAAAAAGTTTAGTGGATGCTGAAACCGGACAACGAGGTTTTATTATTACAGGACAGGATAACTTTCTCGAACCCTATAACAAGACTATACAGACTTTAGGTGATAATTTTGCTCGGTTAAATGATACAATTTCAGATAATCCTGAACAACTTGAAAGACTTGCTACAGTTGAAGAATTAGCTAACGACAAACTCAAAGAACTGCAACAAACGATTAGTTTAAAGAAAGCTGGAAATAATCAAACAGTTGTGGATATAGTGCTATCAGGTGAAGGCAAACAAATTATGGATAAAATTCAGATTAAAATAGAGGAGATGATTGTAGTTGAAAATCAACTTCTAGATCAAGGAAAAAAACGCACTCAACTTGATTATAAATTGATTATTGTTTTATCATGGATTGGAGTTTTAACAGTTTTTATAGTCGGCATTATCATATTATTTTTTATTGATAAATTAGCAATTAAACCCATTAATGAAATTGCAAATACAATTACGATTTCTGCTAATGAAATTGCTATAACGATTGAACAACAAGAACGCACTGCTTCAGGACAAGCTGCTTCTGTCAACACAACTACGACAACAATGGATGAATTGGAGGCATCATCACGTCAATCTGCCGAACAAGCAAATGCTGCATCACACAAAGCACAGCTTGCATTCCAAGCAGCAGACCAAGGAAATTATGCCGTTAAAGAAACGTTAAAAAGTATGAACCAATTAAAGCAAAAAGTCGAGGAAATTGCGGATAAAATTATTAAATTGAGTCAACAAACTAATCAAATTGGTAATATTTCTTTGATTGTTAGCGATTTTGCCAGTCAAACAAATATGTTAGCACTGAATGCTGCCGTAGAAGCAGTGAGAGCTGGAGAACAAGGCAGAGGCTTTTCTGTTGTTGCTTCAGAAATTCAAAAATTAGCTGATAAAAGTAAAAAATCAACTGAACAAATTAATATATTAGTGGATGAGATTCAAAATTATATTCGATCTACTAAAATTGTAGCAAATGAAGGGCAAAAAACAGTAGATATGGGTATGAAAATGATCCACAAAACAACTCAAGCTTTCAATGGTATTCGTGATACTATTAATACTATGGTAACGTACAATAAACAAATTTCTCTGAATGTTCAACAGCAAGCTATAGCAATTAAACAAGTCGTAGAAGCGATGGATAATATTAATCAAGGTGCAAAAGAAACTGTACTAGGTATTACTCAAGCTCGAATCGGAACTCAAAATTTAAAGCAGGTCGCCGAGCAACTCAAAATGATTGTTTAAGTCACTCACTCATCAATAGACAAGTGGGGCGGGTTTAGATCAATCTCGGAGTAGTAGTAAAGATCTTGACTGAACCCGCCCCTACGAATTATTATTGATTAGTCGGGTATGATATAACCAGTTGGTCGTTGTGCTTGGGGGCGCTCATCCCAACAACGAGGGTTTTTTATTGAGCAATAATTATCCCTAGCTACTTAATTTTTATCGAGGCGTTTTATCTTGAACATCTGGAAGATGAATCGGGGGTTGGGTTGAGGGTAAAATCACCGGATGTTCTAAGGGATGAACAGCCTTCAAACTGCAAGATCGACGAGTCCAAATAATTGCGGTTAAACCAACAATTAAATTAGACACACAAGCCGCCGCGAAAATCCCATTCAAGCCAAATAACCAATTGCCTAAATAGGCTAACGGTACATATAATACCACCATTCGAGAGAGGGTTAATACCACAGCCGGAAACGGTTTTCCGAGGGCGTTAAATGCAGCACAAGCCGCTAAGAAAATCCCTAGAGTTCCATAACTGATGGGTACAATCGTTAGATAACGAGTAGCAGTATTAACAACTTCCGGGTTCGTGTCAAATATTCTGATAACTTGTGATGAAGTGGCGAAAAGAATCACCGCAACAAAAACCCCGAAACCGATACAAAATAAATAGGATAAATGTAAAGAACGATGGACTCGTCCATAGAGTTTTGCACCCCAATTTTGACCGACAAACGGCCCTATCGTGCTAGAAAGTGCCATAAACACAATCATCGCAAATGATTCAATCCGAGAAGAAATCCCAAATCCTGCAACGGTTTCAGGACTATAACTGGCTAATAAACTGGTGATAATCCCAATCGAAATCGGTGTGATCATATTGGTCGAAGCCGCAGGTAAACCCACATATAAAATCTCTTTCCAACAGTCCCAAAAATTTCTCAGACAGCTTAAACTCCAGAGAATCATCCGTTCTCGAAAATGAAGAACCGTTAAAGACGTAATGAACGTCAGAGAACGACCAATGACTGTCGCGATCGCTGCCCCTTTTAAACCCATCGCAGGAATGAACCCCCAACCAAAAATAAACAAAGGATCTAAACCAACGTTCATCAAGGCGGCAAAGGTCATAATTAGACTGGGAATGGTGGTATCTCCGGCTGCACGAAGCGCACTATTTCCCACCATTGGAACCACGAGAAAAATCATGCCGGGATACCAAATTTTCATATATTCCCGAATGTAGGGAATGACTTCAGGACTCGCCCCTAAAAGTTTAAATAAAGGGTCAATTGTTGCCAGTCCAATCAGAATAACAATACCAACAATAAACAGAGATAATGTTAGACTATTTGTAGTTAATCGTTGAACTCGATCGCGATCGCCTTCACCAATGGCGCGAGAAATCACCGAAGCCGCCCCGGTTCCCAGTCCGATCGCCAAGCTTCCCATGACCATGAAAACAGGAAAAGCAAAACTCATCGCCGCGAGTTGGGGGGTTCCCAGTTTACCCACGAAATAAGTATCAGCCAGGTCAAACGCAATGACCGAAAAAACGCCCCAAACCATTGGTAAAGTGAGGGCGATGAGTTTGAGTCCGACAGAACCTTCTGTTAAGTTGTATTTGCGAGTGGGGGTTGATGGGGACATGAATCTGATTTGAGAGAGTGGGAGAGGCTTAGAAATGCGCCGTCATCAGTTAATATAACTGCGATCGCAGTTATTTGGCATTCATACTCAGTGAACACCCCTGAGAATCTCTAAATTTTTTTCCTAAGATAGATGACAAAAGTAGAAGTTTGTGTATATTTTAAAAGCCAGTTATCGCCTTAGCATTGACATTAAAATAGATCTATTTTTGAGCAGACCTGTTCGATTTAAAGCCCTTAACTGTTATCTATCTTTCGGTCAAACGACGGCTTTAATTTCTATCTTAAGAAAGTGAATTCAAGGGCATCATTCGTGTTTCAATTATAGATTATGCCTCATCTGGGCCGAATAGGAGTTTTGTATGACATCGAATCAACATCAGGGACAATTGGTAATTATTGGCGGAGCTGAAGATCGAGACGGCGAATGCAAAATTTTACGAGAATTTGTGCGTTGTGCAGGTGGAATGGAAGCCAAAATTGTCGTGATGACGGTAGCCACTGAATTACCCCGAGAAGTGGGTGAGGACTACATTCGAGTTTTTGAACGCTTGGGAATCAAAAATATTCGGATTATTGATACCATTCAACGAGAAGATGCAGAAACTTCGACAGTATTAGAAGCGATTAACAATGCGACAGGAGTCTTTTTTACAGGCGGTGATCAAGCGCGAATTACCGAGATTCTCAAAGATAGCGCTTTGCATCAAGCCTTATTAAAAAGATACACCGAAGGCTTAGTCGTTGGGGGTACCAGTGCGGGTGCAAGTATGATGTCTACGAACATGATTTTAGAAGGAGAAGGACAGACTCATCCTCGTATTGAAATTGTAGAAATGGAACAAGGAATGAGCTTTTTTCCCGAAGCCGTTATTGACCAACATTTTGCTCAACGCGGACGTTTAGGACGCTTATTAACTGCGGTGGCGCGTCATCCTGATTTAATTGGCATAGGGATTGATGAAAATACCGCTATTGTGGTGCGAGATCATCAATTTTATGTGGTTGGGGATGGCAGTTGTACCATTGTAGATTTAAGTGAAATCACCCATAATAACATCGGACAACTGTTAAGAGATGAAGGTTTGGCTTTGTCTGGCGTTAAGCTTCATATTCTACCGGAAGGATACAAGTTTGATCTTCACAACCGACAAACTGTAACCGGAAACGAACCTGTTAACACTCCCGAAATGGCGACGGTGAGTTAAACCATAAGGGCGCCAACCGCAGCGCCCCTACTCCTTGTCTATTATCGTTGAGTTTTTTGTGGCATCGGATCAGCAATGTAGCGGAAATTCTCATCAGAATTCCAGGGACCGCGATGATCTTCTCCGTTGGTTGATAAGTTATAGTAAATATCAACCGTTTCATCGGGTTGAACATTTCCGAAGAAGGGTTCGGTGAGTTTACCCAGCGAATCTAATGCTTTCATAAACATTTTCGTATGGGAAATCTCTCGAGTCAATAAATGAACTAAAGTTTCTTTCGTTTGCTGATCGGGTGCAACTAGAATTAACGCTTCATAGGTTTGACGCGCACCTGCTTCGGCTGCAATATCCGCTCTTAAATCTCGGACAACATCGCCCCCTTCGTTTAAATAAGCGGCTGTCCAAGCTTGTCCTTGAGAGTCTAGAAAATGAGGCCCTTTACCGCGTACTGCAAATAATGTACTCTGAAAAGCTTCAGTTTGATCAACATTTCGAGTATGATTTTCAATCAGTCGGCCAACCATTTCTAGATGGCTAAATTCCTCAATGGCGATATCTTGCAACATATCCCGAATTCCAGGATGATCGGTATGAAAAGACTGTACCCAATATTGTAATGCTGCCGAAAGTTCACCTGTCGCGCCGCCAAATTGTTCTAAAAGAAGTTGAGCATAACGAGGGTTCGGCTCATCAATCTTGACATCTTTGGCAATTACTTCTTTTTTATGAAAAAACATTCAGTGTTGCTCCTGCTTTGGTAATCTCTAACAGAAAATTAGTTCGGGAATGCAAAAATTAAGTTTTTATTTTTGCTCTTTCCGTATCTTAGAAACTTCCCGATCAAATGACCTTGATCTAAAGAGAGACTCTGATTAAATTTCAAATCTATCGAACTATTCCGCTTGCCATAAATATGATAATTTACTCATTTGATTGAGCCGATTAAAATCTAGAGAGTTTTTAGGGTTTAGGAAAATCTCTTTCAGGGTTTAACTGTTAAATTTATATCTTTAGATAGATGAAAAATAGACAAGTTTTAATAACCGTCTCTATAACCCTGTATTGTTTTTTCGGCTTCTCCTTTGAACTAGAGATCCAACCTCCGTCAGTCTTGTCAATCTATAAAATACCGTTTAGAATAAATAGGATTTTTGGGGTATGAATTGGAAAACCTAGTGCTAAATAATCTTTGATGCGAAAAAATCATAAACTGATTAAAGATGTAGATTTTTCCTTAGAATCTGTCCCATTTCTGAAACTAAGAGAATCTCTATTAACTGATGCAAAATTAACTCAAAACTATTTGGTTTTAACCATTAGTTCTTGCTTGATTGCCACACTAGGTTTACTCATTAATAGTGCAGCAGTTATCATTGGTGCGATGATTATCGCACCGCTAATGTTACCCTTAAGAGGAATGTCTTTTGCCACTTTAGAGGGAGATTTAAAACTACTCCGTTTGAGTGGTAAATCGATTATTGTTGGAACTCTAATTTCCCTCTTATTTTCTGGTTTTGCTGGTCTAATTATTCGGATTCCTGAATTTGGTTCAGAAATTTTATCCCGAACACAACCGACCTTAATAGATCTGTTGATTGCGATTGTCGCCGGAGGGGTTAGCGGCTATGCAAAAATTCGTCCCAAAGTGGGAGATGCCCTTCCCGGAACCGCAATTGCAGTGGCATTAATGCCGCCGATTTGTGTAGTTGGAATTGCAATTTCTCAGGGAACATGGGATGCTGCTTTAGGAGCGAGTTTGTTGTATATCACGAACTTAATCGGGATTAATCTCGCTTGTTTAGTCGTCTATGTTGTAGCCGGATACGCCAGAAGTAGCGAGTTAGCCAGAACCCTGTCTTGGGGTGTTTCTTTATTCCTAATAATGATGCTAGTCATTCCGCTAGGAATTCGTTTTTTTCAACTGGTGAATCATGCCCAAATTAATAACTCAATCCGAGAAATATTAGTGACTCGTTCCCTCGTAGATCGACCCGATGTTGAAGTGGAGCGTGTCACTATTAGCTGGCGTAGAAAACCCCCAACTGTTTTGGTCACGGCTCGATCAATCGATGCCATAACTCCCGAAGAAGTCGCCCTGGTTGAAGAACTTCTTAAGCAAGAATTAACATTATCTTTAAAAGTCATATTTGATGTTACCCCGGCTCGACTGGTAGAATCTACTCAGCAACAATAGGTTTTTACTTAAAAAAAAATGATGTTTTAACTCTAAGATTAAGTTCTTCGCTAAAATCAAGAATAAGCAAAGACATTTATCCCTTGATTCGGACTTGGGTACGGGCAGGTTTGTAAACTTCCTATAGTGATTTGGTAGCTTTTAACTCCTCATGGCATCGACTCAATCTTCCTCTCCATCTGGCGATCGCTCCTCACTCAACTCCCCAATGACTTGGCATACTCAGTCCATTGAGTCGGCCTTGCAGTTGATGAACATTAACCCCACAGAGGGCTTAAACCCGCAGCAAGTTAGGCAAAAACAACAGCAATATGGTCTCAATGAAATTCAAACCACCTCTGGACGCCAACCTTTAGAAATATTATGGGATCAGTTCACCAACATCATGCTGGTGATGCTGATCGCCGTAGCCGTGGTTTCCGCCGTCCTTGATCTGAGAAATGACAACTTTCCCAAAGATGCGATCGCCATTTTTGCAATCGTCATTCTCAACGGTTTACTGGGTTATTTTCAAGAAAGTCGCGCCGAAAAAGCCCTAGCCGCCCTCAAAAACCTGTCCTCCCCTAAAGTGCGAGTCCTGCGAGACGGCGAAATAATAGAAATCGACTCTCAACAGTTAGTTCCGGGCGACATCATGTTTCTCGAAGCCGGAGTCCAAGTCGCGGCCGATGGTCGCCTCCTAGAAGCCCAAAACCTGCAAGTGCGAGAAGCCACCCTCACCGGAGAAGCCGAAGCCGTCAGCAAACGCGCAGAGACAGAATTAGCCGCAGATGCCAGCCTGGGCGATCAGATTAACATGGTTTTCCAAGGTACCGAAGTCGTCGGTGGACGGGGAAAAGTTCTAGTGACAGACACCGCAATGAAGACCCAACTGGGGCAAATTGCTGCTATGCTTCAGTCTGTCGAAACCGAACCCACCCCCCTACAACAGCGAATGTCGCAACTGGGAAACGTGCTGGTTACAGGTTCACTACTTTTAGTGGCAATTGTCGTCATCGGTGGGATGATTCGTGCTGGGTTTGAATATTTTGAACATTTACTCGAAGTGTCCCTGAGTATGGCGGTAGCCGTTGTTCCCGAAGGTTTACCCGCCGTTGTCACCGTCACCCTGGCCATTGGAACTCAACGCATGGTACGCCGCAATGCGTTAATTCGCAAACTTCCCGCCGTGGAAACCTTGGGTTCAGTCACCACCATTTGTTCCGATAAAACCGGAACCCTCACCCAAAATAAAATGGTTGTGCAGTGGGTGAGAACCCTCAATCATGCGTTTCTCGTAACAGGTGAAGGTTATGCGCCCTGGGGTGAGTTCCAACCTCTGCATCGGATTTCCCGCGATGAGGAATTGAACCCAGAAGACAAACCCCGATTAACCCCCCAACACCAGCAAGAACTTCAACCGTTATGCGTGGCGAGTGTGTTGTGTAATGATGCTCAACTCAAACACCACAACGATATTTGGACGATTTTAGGCGATCCCACAGAAGGCGCCTTACTCGCCCTCGCAGGAAAAGCCGGCATCTCAAAATCCACTTGGGATGCACAAATGCCTCGTCGAGCGGAAATTCCCTTTTCTTCCGAACGCAAACGCATGAGCGTCATTTGTCAAGATGCAGATGCAGCTATCCGAAAGAAAAACGCTCACTTTCAAATGTTTACGAAAGGCTCACCCGAACTGATTCTAGAACGTTGCGATCACGTTCAAACCGCAGACCAAAGCATTCCCCTTGAACCTGAACACCGTCAGCAAATCTTAGAACAAAATGACCAATTAGCCGCCGAAGGACTGCGAGTCATTGGCTTTGCTTACAAACCTTTAAACGATTTACCCGCCAGTCCCGATGAAGACAGCAGCGAACAAGAATTAATTTGGCTGGGTTTGGTCGGAATGCTCGACGCACCTCGCCCGGAAGTCAGAGAAGCCGTTAAACGCTGTCGAGAAGCCGGAATTCGTCCGGTGATGATTACAGGAGATCATCAGTTAACCGCGACTTCTGTGGCTCAACAATTGGGCATTTCTCAGTCTGGTGAAACCGTTTTGACAGGTCAACAGTTACAGCAACTCAGCCAAGCCGAACTCGAACAACAAGTCAAACAGGTGAGTGTTTATGCGAGGGTAGCCCCTGAACACAAACTGCGAATTGTCCAAGCCTTACAAAAACGTGGGGAATTTGTGGCGATGACAGGCGATGGCGTTAATGATGCACCCGCCCTCAAACAGGCTGATATTGGCATTGCGATGGGCATCACGGGAACCGATGTCAGCAAAGAAGCCAGTGATATGATTTTGCTGGATGATAACTTTGCGACGATTGTAGCGGCAACCGAAGAAGGGCGGGTGGTTTATAGCAATATTCGGCGCTTTGTGAAGTATATTTTGGGCAGTAACATTGGGGAAGTGTTAACGATTGCTGCCGCTCCGTTACTGGGTTTGGGAGAAGTTCCGTTGACTCCCTTGCAAATTTTGTGGATGAACCTCGTCACAGATGGTTTACCCGCTTTAGCCTTAGCCCTTGAACCGGCTGAAGCGGGCGTGATGAAGCGTCCCCCCTACAGTCCCCGTGAGAGTATTTTTGCCCGAGGGTTGGGGGCTTATATGGTGCGAATTGGCATCGTTTTCTCGATTTTAACGATTGTCTTAATGGTCTGGGCGCATGGAGAAGCGCAAACTAGCGGTGATGCGGGACGGTGGAAAACAATGGTCTTTACCACCTTATGTCTTGCTCAGATGGGTCATGCTTTGGCCGTGCGTTCCGATACTCGTTTAACGGTACAACTTAATCCGTTTTCCAATCCCTATCTATTGGCAGCCGTTAGCCTGACGACCATTTTACAGTTGTTACTGATTTATGTCCCACCGTTACGGGGATTTTTTGGGACGCATTGGTTAAATGGGACAGAACTTGCGATTTGTATTGGGTTTAGTAGCTTGATGTTTGTCTGGGTAGAAATGGAAAAATTGGTTAAACGTTGGTGGAAAACTCGAAAATAACTGCTGACCCCAGGTTCCCCGAAAGTGAGTCAAAAAAATTGACCAAAATTTTTAACTGATGTATAATCTCGTTCTAAGGTTAAATGCCTAGATCAATATCCCTTTTTAGGAGACGATGACAGCGCAGATGATAGACTAAATCACAGAAGCCAAACTTCTGTAATCGGTTCGGTACAGCACGACACGTAAACGCAATAACTTGGCATCGTCTTCACTCATCGTTTACTCAGAAAATGTCAGCTTGAGTAACGAAACGTCTGTGATTTTAAACCAAGTTAATCGCAAGTCGGTCTTTACAACTCTCAGGTTAGGGTGTTAATCAATTCGGGAATAAATACCAGACAACAAAGGTGATTAACCGTGATAGAATTAACCTTTGAATTATGACGATGCTAGGGCTTTAACATCGGCTCTATTTTCTCATGGTTTTTAAAATGTTCAACTTACTCCTCACGATAGGTTGACATTCCTTCAAACAAGCCTTATTCTAGGGCGAGCTTAATTTGTCCAAAGGGACAGAACTCAACTGTTAAACTGCTAGATTAATGACTCTTAAAGGAGAAAAAATGAAACGAGTTTCCTTGGTATTGGCTATCCTCGCCACTGTTTCTTTCGGCACCCTCACCGCTTGTCAACAAACTTCTACTACTCCTGAAACCGAAACTCCTCCCGCAACCGAAACCTCTCCCGCACCCGAAACTTCTCCCGCACCGGAAGCACCCGCTTCTCCTTCTCCTGAAGCAACCACTTCTCCTCAGTCTTCTGTTGATACTCCTGAAACTCAAGCGGTTGAAAATTCATCCGATGCAGGCTATTCAGCCACTCCGGTTGTTTCTCCTGAAGTTGAAAATTCAGACGCTTCTCAACCCAGTGTTATTGAAGAAGAAAATACTGTCATTGAAGAGAGTTCTACCGATATGACTGAAGTGGAGTCTAGCACCAGCCAAGAGTCCTTATCGACTGAAGAGATTGAAGCTACTGAAGAGATTGAAGCTACTGAAGAGATTGAACCCACTGTAGAACAGCCTGCACAGTAATTCTAAGTAGAATTTCAATCAGATAACATCCCCTGGGGAAATTTCCCCAGTCTCAATAAACTTCTGACATCGAAACATATCTCTTCAGAGTCCCCTGCTTTTGGCGGGGGATTCTCTATAGACAATCCGATATCTATCGAATAGAATGAGTAAAGTAAAATCCGAATCTGCTCTTGAAGTTGATCACACAATCAAAATAGCAGAATGGGTAGAAGTTATCTTATTATTTTCCATCTCCCAGGGAATTAGTTGGTATCTTGATGTCATTCAACTCCCAACAACACCGATAATGATCGGACTGGGAATGATGGCTGCGGGAATTAGCATGGGTTTTTATTCCCTAGAAACAATTTTAATTGGGTGCAGTTTTTTAACGATACTGAGTGTTTTAACTTTGGCTTTTGCTGCCATTATTCTGCCTGTAACTTGGCTCAAAATTCTCTCCATTGCTTTGATTACTCTGCTCGTAGGGGGAACGAGCGGAAGCGTGATGTTTTGGTTGACTCAAAGAAGACTATTTATTAGTTTTGGTCGCCAAAAAGGAATAATAATTGCGAGTTTAACGATTGCTCTTGGTCTACTTTTTCCCTAGTCATTTTATCGAGATTGATTGCAAATTGTATGGAAATCGTTTTAACCCTCGGGATCTTAGTCATTGCATTAACTTGTTTTATTTTTGAATTGCTTCCAGTCGATACTACAGCAATTTGTGTCGCTGTTGTTTTAATGATATTCGGGTTAGTAACACCCGAAGAAGGCATTGCAGGATTTGGCAACTCGGCAACAATTACCGTCATGGCAATGTTTATTCTCAGTGCTGGAATTACTCGCACTGGAGTCGTACAAATTGCCCGAGATGGGTTAACCAAATGGGGCGGAAATAACCTCACTCAGCAAATTATTGCGATGGGAGTTATTGTTGGCCCGATTAGTGGTTTGATCAATAATACTGCTGTTGTCGCGATTTTTTTACCGATTATCGAAGATTGGTGCAAAAAACAACGAATATCAGTTTCTAAGCTGTTAATGCCGCTTTCTTTTGTCACCATTTTAGGCGGGATGATTACCTTAATTGGAACTTCCACCAATATTTTAGCCAGTGGGGTTTCTAAAAAACTAGGATATGGTGAATTTAGTATCTTTCAATTTACCAAACTGGGAATTCTTACCTTTCTGATCGGTTTAGTTTATCTAGCCTTCATCGCCCCTAAACTTTTACCGAATCGCAAACCGCTTGCGACTGAATTTATTGGTGAAGATTATGACATTAAAGACTACCTCAGTGAATTAATTATCAAACCCCGTTCCAGTCTAGTTGGACAAACTCTCAGTGGCAGTGAAATTCAACGTAAGTTTGATTTGGATGTTCTAGAAATTGTTCAAAATGGTATGCGTTTTTCTCAACCCTTGGGGGATAAAGTTTTAGGGGTTGGAGATATTTTGATCGTTCGTAGTGGGAAAGATGATTTACTCAAAATCCGCGAAGAACGAGGGTTAAGTCTGTTACCCGATGTACAGTTTCAAACCCAAGAAATTGAATCAATTTTAACCACTGAAGAAGAGAAAATTGGGGAAGTATTAATTCTCTCAAATTCCCGTTTAATTGGCACAACACTGAAAGAATTACGCTTTCGACAACGCTATAATGCGACGGTTTTAGCCATTCGTAGAGGGGCTGAATTATTGCGAGGTCGTTTAGGTCGAATTCCCTTACGATTTGGTGATTTGTTATTGGTTCAAGGGCCGAAACAGAGTTTTATTGGTTTACAAACAACCCGAGAACTCCTGGTTTTAGAACAACAAGATGTCGAAACCCTTCGCACCGATAAAGCCCTGATTGCGGTATTAATTACCCTGGCTGTGATTGGGGTTGCAGCCTTTGACTGGCTGCCAATTTTAATCACTGGTTTAACAGGCGTAATTTTAATGATTGTTACAGGTTGTCTGAAACCCGGGGAAATTTACGGGGCGGTACGTTGGGATGTGATTTTTCTGTTAGCAGGTTTGATTCCTTTAGGAACAGCAATGGATAAATCTGGCGCTACAGAATTACTAGGGAATTTCATTGCTGGATTAGGCGGTAATCTTTCTGGCTATTGGATTTTAACCTTTTTCTTTGCTGCAACCTCTGTATTAACCGAAATTCTCTCTAATAATGCTTCAGTTGTTTTAATGATTCCCATTGCTGTACAAGTTGCAGAAACGTTAAATCTCAACCCTTTGGCTTTTATGTTTGCGGTGACATTTGCTGCTTCTAATAGCTTTATGACACCCATTGGCTATCAAACTAATACAATGGTTTATGGGCCTGGAGGATACAAGTTTGTTGACTTTTTGCGCGTCGGTGGACCTCTGAATTTATTGATGGCAATTGTTACACCCCTATTAATTGTCTGGCTGTATGGTTTAGAACCCTGAAGTAATAGGTAGATTTTAATAGAGAGAGAAGAGATATTTTATCGCTTCTTTCTCTCTGAAGAAGGAGGATAATTTTTAGGAATTTTGAAAGATTACTCCTAAAGCAAGATGAAAGTCTAGGCATAAATTGACTACAGTAAAAAAAAGTCAATTTTTGAAGATCCTGATAAAAGGAGATTAAAGTAATGCCTAGTGATACCAGAAACGAAGATCAAAAAAATTCCGATATTCAACAACCGATGAACCCCGAGGAAGTTGATCCTCAACAAAAACGTCAACAAAAAGCAGAATTAAAAGAAAAGGGAAATCGCTTAACAGCAAACCCTGGCGATCGCATTGATGAGTCGATGTCTGTCGAAGAAAAGGCTAAACAAGTGGCTGTTGATGCGCCCGATGTGACTGGAGATCATGTTGTTGTTCCCACTTATTTTATCGTAGAAGATGAAGATGGGAATAAAGAAGCATTACACCATGTCCGAGATGCTGAAGAGATTTCTGATGTCATTCGTCAAGCCCGTGTTGATGAAGAAGGGAATCGCAAATGGTGGTAAACTCAATCCCTGTAATCTTGTTTAATCAGTAATACAAGTCCCCCGTTTCTTGATGAAGCTGGGGATTTGATTAACTAATCTTAATTAATTCTATACAGATCTTCCCTTCTGAAAAAAAATATGTTACGCTACGTTCATCAAGAGCAAGTCAGCCTAATCTCTCATTATCTTCTCAGCATTCCTGCTTAGAACAATGGGGAGCGGAGGAACCACTTTTTGGGGCTTATCTTTGACTCCCGATGAGTCAAGAAGGATATCTCTCAATCCTAGCCCGTCAGCTAACTCCGTAGGCATTGAGGGGAGACTGAAGAATCGACACGTATACTATTACAATGTCTTGATTCTCTCAGTTGCAACCATTGGTACTGCTCGCTTCTGTGTACCTGTTTGTTTGATTGAGGCATTGTGAAAAATAAATTTTTTAGGGGTTGGATTTAACTTTTTTCCAACCCTACTCAAACTTAATAATTCTAGTCAGTTAGTTAGGTTTAATTTTCCTCAAACCTAACTGCAAGTTTTAGGCTATCCATCGAATGTTAGGTATTTTTTTAGACTTACCTAAATCGTCACAGCCAAGTTGAACCCTCCAACACCACTAATTATCAGGTTTACTGCTATGGATCATTTTCTATCTATGGGTAATTTTCAGCCTTTCATTGCAGCTACAACATTTATCGCCGTAATGTTTTTCATTACGACAGATTTTCTACACTTAACCATTGCTGCACTTTTAGGTGCCTTAATTTTGGTTTTTCTTCATGTAATGACCTTGACAGAAGCCGTCGATTATATTAGTCAAAGTCATGCAACTATTGCTTTATTCTTTGGGGTTATGGTGTTAGTTCGTGCCTTTGAACCGACTAATGTTTTTGCCTATCTAGCGACAAAAATGGTGATGATTTCTAAAGGAGAAGGAAAGCGATTACTTCTGGGAATTGTAGCAATTACCGCCCCGATTTGTGCCGTTCTTCCCAACGCGACAACGGTCATGTTACTCGCACCTCTCATTCCACCAATGGCGACACAAATCGGAATTGACTTTGTGCCATTGTTGATTTTAATGGTTTTTATCGCCAATAGTGCAGGATTATTAACCTTAGTCGGTGATCCGGCAACCTATATCGTCGGAGATGCGATTAACATGAGTTTTACAGATTACTTATTTCGCCTCAGCTTAGGCGGTGCGGTAGCGGTTTTAAGTGTAATTCTGTTACTGCCTATTTTATTCCCAAAAATCTGGAGAGCCAAATTAAAAAATATTGATAAACTTTCTCTCCCTAAAATTAATCATCCCCGAACCTTAGCTATAGGAGGTCTAATTGCAGCTTTTGTGATCACCTTTTTTATCATCGGAGAATCCTTACCGATTCCTGTTTCACCGGGGGCTGTAGCGTTATTAGGGGCAGCTTTAGCCCTGCTATTATCCCATCATAGTCATATTGATTCGATCAACCATATTCTCCGGGATATTGACTGGAGTACCTTACTCTTCTTTATGGCTGTCTTTGTGTTAGTGGGAGGACTCCAAAAAACCGGGGTCATTAATAATTTGTCTGGCGTTTTAGCCGTTGTCGTGGGTACAAATATTGCTTTTGGTTCAATCCTTTTACTGTTTTTTGTCGGTATTCTTTCGAGTGTTGTTCCGAATATTCCCCTCGTCGTGGCGATGGTTCCCCTTCTCAAACAATATTTAGTGAATGTCGGTTTAGCCGGGCCTGAAGTATTAGCCGTAGATTTTCAAGGACAGTTTCCGGTTGAAGTCTTACCTTTATTTTATGCGATGATGTATGGTGCGACTTTGGGCGGCAACGGCACTTTATTAGGGGCTTCTGCTAACATTGTGGCAGCAGGGATTTCTGAACAACATGGACGCACAATTTCATTTCAAAGATTCCTCAAATACGGATTACCAGTCATGGGAGTTCAACTGGTAGCAGCCGCAATATATGTTGGAGTTATGTTTCTCAAACAGTCATAATCCTTTTTTTGAAATTGACTTCAGTTGTTGATTTCTTTGAAATGGGTTATCGTTGGTATTGGTTTTGACTCGTGAATGCCAACCATGCAACTACTCAATTGGCTACCAGACAGCCCCATTGTCATCTTTACCATATTACTACTCGTTTCTCTGACGTTACCGCCCTGGTTTGAACGTCTCCGTCTTCCTGGACTCGTGGGATTATTATTAGCAGGTGTAGTTTTAGGTGAACATGGTTTAGGCGTATTAGATTCTCAATCTGAAACCATGAAACTGCTGTCAGACATCGGGAAAATTTACCTGATGTTTGTAGCGGGTTTAGAAATTGATCTCGCCCAGTTTAAAAGCAAAAAAGATCGGGCGATAGGCTTTGGAATTTCTACCTTTATTTTTCCCATGCTGGCGGGAATTGCTATTGGGCTTTGGTTCGGCTTTGGTTGGAATGCGGCTATTTTAATTGGTTCCTTACTGGCTTCTCATACGCTGTTGGCTTATCCCATTGTTCAACGCTTAGGACTGATTGATACAGAACCAATTATTATTAGTGTTGGTGCTACGATTTTTACCAGTATTAGCGCTTTATTAGTCTTGGCAATTTGTGTGTCCGTTCAAGCCGGAGAATTTTCACTCTATAGTTTGAGTTGGCAACTCGGAAGCCTAGCGATTTATTCGGCTGTCGTTTTATTTGGCTTTGATTGGGCTGGAAAAGCCTATTTTAAAAGAAATGGCAGTGAAGAAGGCAATCAGTTCTTATTTGTTTTATTATCAGTATTTCTCGCTTCTGTTGGCGCTCAAATTATTCAGATCGATCAAATTGTTGGGGCATTTTTAGCAGGTTTAGCCGTTAACGATGCGGTGGGAAATAGCCTCGTTAAAGACAAAGTGGAATTTGTAGGCAGTGTATTGTTTATTCCCTTTTTCTTCATTGCGATGGGGCTTTTTCTGAATGTTCCGGTTTTTCTCTCTACCTTAACCACAAATTTTACCTTACCTCTCGCTATTGTTTTAGGGTTAATAATTAGTAAATTCATTGCAGCCTGGGCTGTTAAATTACTCTACGGTTACAGCCGAGACGAAACCCTGTTAATTTGGTCACTTTCCATCCCTCAAGTCGCAACAACTCTAGCAGCAGCTTTAGTCGGTTTTAATGTCGGTTTACTGAGTGAAGAAGTCTTTAATAGTGTGATTGTCTTAATGTTAGCGACCTCGATTTTAGGCCCGTTACTGACCCAAAAATATGCACCTCGCTTGCTTCCCCTGAAAGCAGCCAAATCATCCTTTAATATTAACCCCACGATCAAGGACGGGGAAAATAGCCAAGAAGCCGAAAAAACTCTACCTTTTACCGTTGTTGTTCCGATATATAACCCCGATACTCAACGCTATTTGATGGAAATGGCGGCTTTAGTTGCTCGTCACGAAGAGGGATCAATTGTTCCTTTAGCGATCGCAACTCACGCCCAAGTTCACATGGATGAACCCGAATTTCAAAAAGCATTAAAACAGAGTCGATTATTATTAAAACGCTCCGAAGAAGTCGGTCAAGAGTTCAACGTAAAAACCGAACCCGTTCTCAGAATTGATGGCGATGTTGCTACAGGAATTACTCGCACCGCTTGCGAAAAAGATGCGAGTTTAATCGTCATGGGTTGGAGCGAAAATACCAGTTTACGAGCGCGACTGTTTGGAACGGTGATTGATAGCGTATTTTGGTCGTCTCATTGTCCAGTAGCGGTGATGCGATTATTACAAGAACCTGTAGAAATTCGTCAGATTTTAGTCTTAGTTAAAACTATAGCACCACGAACGATTAGAACCATTCGTTTTGCTCAACTTTTAGCCTCTACCAACAAAGCGGCTGTCACTCTATTACATATTTGTCCGGCTCAAACTTCTCCTCAGCAAATTGCCATCATGGAAACACAATTAACAGAAATCCTCAGTGTAGAAGGCTCTTCGATCAACTCCAACATTGTTGTTAGGGCGACTAATGATGTCGTTGGAACTATTTTAGAACAAGCCAAAGGATTTGATCTCGTGGTATTGCGATCGCAACGTCGCCGCACAGCAGGCGGTTTAGCTGTCAGTAGCGTCACCCATGAAGTCATGCAAAACCTACGCTGTTCAGTGGTGATGTTCGGTGAACCCCAAGTATAGCAGGCTGTAGGGGCGGGTGAGATCAAAATCTATGTCACTGAAAACAACATTAATAACTGAAAAAACTGGTCACGGGTGACGGGTGACTGTAAACTGATAAAACGGGAACATTCAACACGAGGACAGGCTAAGTTGCCGACTTTGGGAGTCAATATTGACCATATCGCCACACTGCGTCAAGCTCGTCGAACCATCGAACCCGATCCGGTGGCGGGGGCAGTGATTGCAGAATTGGCAGGTGCAGATGGGATTACCGTACATTTACGCGAAGATCGCCGTCATATTCAAGAACGAGATGTGCGGCTGTTGCGAGAAACGGTGCGGACTCATCTTAATCTAGAAATGGCACCTACCGATGAAATGGTGGCGATCGCATTGGACATTCGACCGGACTATATTACTCTAGTTCCAGAACGACGAGAAGAAGTCACCACCGAAGGCGGACTCGATATCGTTGGTCAACAGGAGCGAATGAGTGCAGTTGTTGGTAAACTGCAAGATGCAGGAATTCCCGTCAGTTTGTTTATTGATGCAAACCCTGCTCAAATTGAAGCTTCAGCCCGCACAAAAGCTGTTTTTGTGGAGTTACACACAGGTTGTTATGCTGACGCCAAAGGGGATCAGCAATACCAAGAACTCAAGCTATTGATCGAAGGGAGTCAACTGGCTCAAAATGCGGGACTGCGGGTGAATGCGGGTCATGGTTTGACCTACTGGAACGTTTACCCCGTCGCTTGTATTGAGGGAATGGAAGAACTCAATATTGGTCATAGCATTATCAGTCGAGCGGTTCTGGTGGGCTTAGATCGAGCCGTTCGGGAAATGAAACAAGCCCTGATCGCTCTGTAAACTGTTCGTGATCACTCACCTTTTTTTCAGAACAAACAACGAATTATTGATTCACAACGAACCATGAAAACTTACTACTATCTTTTAGCCAGTCAACACTTTCTTCTCGAAGAAGAACCCTTTGAAGAAGTTCTCAAAGAACGAACTCGCTACTACCAAGAACAGGAAAAAGAAATTGACTTCTGGTTAGTTCCCCAACCTGCTTTTCTCGAAGCGCCGGAACTGGCGGACGTTAAAGCAAAATGTCCTCAACCTGCGGTGGCTGTCATTTCCACCAATGAGCAGTTTATTATTTGGTTGAAACTCCGTTTAGAATTCGTCGCGACAGGGAATTTTCAAGCCCCCTCATCCAGTATTGCTGATCCGTTAGCGTCTTTGGCTGTTGCGTAATCAAGACTGCTAAAATAGGTCTGCTCACAGTCAGTTGAGATCTGAGCTATGGTTCAAATTGGTGTCAAGAAATGGTTTAGGTTCACGGCGATCGCAGTTCTGCTCACCAGTTATAGCGTGAGTCCAAACGTTGCGAGTGCTGCTGCCTCTTGTGAACCGCCAGCTTCTGGAGAGTATCTTGTATTGATTGTGAGCGAAACCACTGCTGAACAGGACTTAGCCCGTAAGACGTTACCCAGTGATATCAAAAGTGAAGTTTGTCGCTATGTTGAGGATCTGGTTACGCGAGTCGGTGGTTTTAAAGATCAACTGATTGCAGAAGATTGGGCGGCTTATCTTAAAGAGAGTTCCGGTTTGCAAACCTATGTCGTCAAACCCGAAACCGTTTCACAACGTCCTCCGTCTCGCCCTGTCGTGAACCGTTCACCTGCATCTGAGTTGCAAACAGAACCCCGTTCTCAAGCTCGACCTCGTTCTCAACCTCGTTCTCAACCTCAGCCTCAACCTCAGCCTCAACCTCAACCTTCTAGCGAACAAGCTCGCTTTAATCCCCGGAGGCTCGGTTCAGGGTATGCGGTGTTAGTAGACTACCTTAATCAACCCGATTTAGCCGCAGAAATCGAAGAAATCACTGGAACAGCAGTCGGTTTAGCTTCTTATGGTCAGCGTCCCTATTTACTTGTCACACAGACAAATAACCTCGAAACCGCCACCTCTACGTTACAAACCTTAAGTAATCGCGGTTTCTTATCTCTGATGGTTGATAGTCGCCGGGTAACGCTGATCAGCCCGAACGTTAACCCCTAGTCTCAGAAGATAAAGAATAGGGGACAGGTTACAGGGAACAGGAAAAAAAACGGATTACTGATTACTGCAAAAACTGTTCACTGTTTCCCTGCGCCCATTTACGGATAAGCCAATTTTGCGATCCAAGAAATAACCACTCCCAAAGCCAAACCCACAATCACCTGAAAAGGGGTATGACCAAGTAACTCCTTGAGGCGATCTTCGTTAAACTGGGGATGCTCCTGAAATAACTCATCAATAATCTGATTCAAAATACGAGCTTGTTGACCCGCCGCTTGACGAACTCCCGTCGCATCGTACATAACAATAAAAGCAAAGACAACGGAGATCGCAAATTCAGGACTTTCCCAGCCAATTGTTTGTCCGACACCTGTAGCTAATGCGGAGACAAAAGCAGAGTGAGAACTCGGCATCCCGCCTGTTGTGACTAACGCCCGAAAATTGATTTTTCCATGTCTGATTAACTCAATCGTCAACTTCGCCATTTGAGCAAACAGACAAGCAAAAAGGGAGACCATCAGGACTTGGTTATCCAGAATATTGCCAAAGTCTTGCATGGAGTTAGACACCTCTAATGACTGCGACTGGTAATAAATTGAGCGATCGCAATTAAGGGAGTCGCCGCTTCTCCAAACGGAGCGAGTTCCGCTTGAGCCTGTTGGATCAGTTCAGTCGCTCGACGTTTTGATTCTTCGAGTCCCCAAAGACTAGGATAAGTCGCTTTTTGAGCTTTGAGATCTTTTCCGGCTGTTTTTCCTAGTTCTTCTTGAGTTGCAGTAATATCGAGAATATCATCAACGATCTGAAACGCCAAACCGATTTTCTGAGCATAGCTTGATAGCCGTTCTAAGTTCTCTACTGATGCTCCGGCTAAAATAGCGCCGCAAACGACACAAGCTTCTAACAAAGCTCCGGTTTTATGGGTATGAATGAATGTTAGGCGTTCTTCTGTAATGTCTGTTTTACCTTCTGATTCTAAATCTACCACTTGACCGCCCACCAGTCCGGTAGCACCCACCGCTTGACCTAAACGGCCTATCACCTGTAAAACCTGTTGAGGGGGTACATTTGTGGTTTGAGTTGCTACAAATTCAAACGCATAGCTTAACAACCCATCCCCGGCTAAAATCGCAATATCTTCACCATAAACCTTGTGGTTAGTGAGTTGTCCCCGACGATAATCATCATTATCCATCGCAGGCAGGTCATCATGGATCAAGGACATGGTGTGGATCATCTCTAGGGCGCAAGCCGTTGGCATCGCCATCTCCGCCGTTCCCCCTAACAACTCACAAGTCGCCAGACACAAGATCGGACGCAGACGCTTTCCTCCCGCTAGCAGTGAATACCGCATCGCCTCATAAATTTTCTCGGGATAGGTGACTTGAACTGAGTCATCAAGTGCTATTTCGACCTCAGCCTTGCGTTCCGCCAAATAAGTCGATAGGTCAAACGTCGAGCTTGTCGGGGGTGATGGGTTTTCTCCAGTCAATACCATAACGCTGTTTGTCCGTACTGAGTCATATTTCGTCAATCCCATTGTACGGGTCTTGTGACACCCAAAGTCGATTATCTCTCAATCCGACTCAGAAAAGTTTAGGGGATACCAAAGTTGGCATCTACGGTTTTAGTGAACTACCCAAAGATTGAGGGTTGCTGCATCGACTTGGGATTGAAAACATAACCCTTCTACTACATAAAAGTTATGCTTTCAGTCAACCTCTTACGACTTTGCTTGTGATTTTTGGTATGCGGATGGCGAGACTCGAACTCGCAAGGCAAAGCCACACGCCCCTCAAACGTGCGCGTATACCAATTCCGCCACATCCGCTTAGGCTCAATGAAATCTCAGTCAAACTGAACGTTTCACAGCGCGTCTTCTATCATATCATAAACTTTCAGCAATATCAACAGAGTTTCCAAAAGTCAGCGATCGCCTGTAACAACATTGTTGCGTTTTATCTCTTTCCCTGTTGACCAAAACAGTTTATCCTAAACTGATTATTGACCGAGCAGCACAGAAGATGCGGTTTTCAAAGATCCTAATTGCCAACCGGGGGGAAATTGCCCTACGCATCCTCCGCACTTGTGAGGAACTGGGTATTGCCACAGTCGCCGTTCATTCTACCATTGATCACCACGCCCTTCATGTTCAGTTGGCGGACGAAGCCGTTTGCATTGGTGAACCGAGTAGCGCTAAAAGCTATCTAAACATTCCCAATATAATCTCAGCCGCCCTCACCCGCAACGCCACCGCCATTCATCCAGGCTACGGCTTCCTCGCGGAAAATGCCCGTTTTGCGGAAATTTGCGCCGATCACGATATCGCCTTTATTGGCCCGACTCCCGAGGCGATCCGTTCAATGGGCGACAAATCAACCGCCAAGGAAACCATGCAAAAAGTAGGGGTTCCCACTATTCCCGGCAGTGATGGCCTAGTCACGAGCGAAAAAGAAGCCGCGAAAATAGCCTCACAAATCGGCTATCCGGTTATCATCAAAGCAACCGCAGGCGGAGGAGGGCGAGGAATGCGTCTAGTTCGTGATCCGGCTGAACTCCCGAAACTATTTGCCGCCGCCCAAGGAGAAGCAGAAGCCGCCTTTGGAAATCCCGGTGTCTATCTGGAAAAATTTATCGAACTTCCCCGTCACATTGAGTTTCAAATCTTGGCCGATAGTCACGGCAATGTGATTCACTTAGGAGAACGGGACTGTTCGATTCAACGACGTCATCAAAAACTCCTGGAAGAATCCCCGAGTCCGGCGTTAAGTTCAGATCTGCGCGAAAAAATGGGAAAAGCAGCCGTGACTGCGGCTCAGTCCATTCACTATACTGGAGCGGGAACGGTTGAATTTTTGCTCGATAAGGCGGGGAATTTCTATTTTATGGAGATGAACACCCGCATCCAAGTTGAACATCCCGTTACAGAGATGGTAACAGGCTTAGATTTAATCGCCGAACAAATTCGCATTGCTCAAGGGGAAAAACTAGAATTCACTCAAAAACAGGTGCAACTCCGGGGTCATGCCATTGAATGTCGGATTAATGCAGAAGATCCCGATCACAATTTTAGGCCTTGTCCGGGACGAATTAGCGCTTATCTTCCCCCCGGCGGAAATGGCGTGCGAATTGATTCTCATGTCTACACCGACTATGAAATCCCGCCTTACTATGATTCTTTGATTGGGAAATTGATTGTTTGGGGGCCTGATCGATCTAGTGCGATCGCTCGGATGAAACGGGCTTTACGAGAGTTTGCGATTACTGGAATTCCCACAACGATTGGCTTTCATCAAAAGATTTTGGAAACTCCAGAATTCATACAAGGTGAAGTTTACACCAATTTTGTTGAACAGTGGATGAGTCGTCAACAGCAATAACAGGATATTCCAGACTTACGTGATCATTCTCAACAGACCTTGTTGACCGAGTAGGATTTCCCGTAAAAGACTGAAAATTCCTACCCAGATAATCGGTGTAATATCGACTCCCCCTAAAGGGGGAACAATTTTGCGGGTGACAGCCAGAAACGGTTCAGTCGGCCAGACAATCACGTTAAACGGGAAGCGACTCTGATCCACTTGGGGATACCAAGTGAGGACAATACGGAAAATAAAGAAAAAGGTCATCACGGCTAGGACAATGCCTAAAATCCAACTGACTGCGGTAACGGTGGTCATGTTCTTCTCGAAACTTGAAGTTTTGTAACTGCAACTGATCCTCATTTTAGCGGGTTATGAGCTACCCAAAGACAGAGTGGAAGTCAATGACTCAACGGTCTAACCTATTGTTAAAATGATAAAGTTAAAGCAATCTTTGTAAATTTTAAGGATCAGGTTACTATGACCCCTTCGTTAGCAAACTTCCTTTACAGCTTACTAGCAGGCACTTTGATCGTTGTCATTCCGGCAATTGTTGCTCTGTTCGTTCTCAGTCAGAAAGATAAGATCATCCGTTCTTAATCCCATCAGGGATGGCTCAAAGTTCGGGTAAGGAGTCTGAGTCAACTTTCAACCCCTGACCCGAACAACGGCTGACTGAAATATTTCTAGAGATATGTCAAATGCCCCACCCACAAGGGAATGTGGCTTGCAACTAGACCACTTCGGATCTGTCGCATAGGGGTAATTGACCGTAAGAAAGTCTCTCCGTCTGACTAGCAGTAGAGAGAAGAAGTTTTTGTTCTTCCCACTCCTGGGGCATCCCTCACACTCATCGGGGCTGGTCTTTGACCACTTCTATCGTCACGGACAAACCACTTTTTCCTGTTCTCCAACATACCAAGTTGCAGTCAAGAAATGTCTAGTCTGGTGATAGGTATTCGTATTGTACCAGAGACTCTGGCTCGCTTACATCCCCGCCCACTCTTGGGACGGGGTTTTACGCTCTATCAATAAAACGTTAAGGGCTAGCTCAAGAACACAGCCAGACTGTAGACTCAGGCTAAAGTAGAGAATAGACAGACAACTCACGCTTGATAAGACTGGCATAGGAGAAATCACGCTATGGTTAATTTAGGATTGAACTGGAGCAGTCTGCTAGGAATAATGCTGGCAGTTGCGGGAGCAGCACTGTATTTTCTCCGGTCATGGCGTCCCAAGCTAGCCCGTGATCATGATATTTTCTTTGCGGCAGTAGGCTTACTCTGTGGCGGGATTTTGCTGTTTCAGGGATGGAGACTTGATCCCATCTTGGCATTTGGTCAATTTCTGTTGACGGGAAGTGCCATATTCTTCGCCGTTGAAAGTATTCGTCTGCGGGGTCTAGCAACATCGAAGGCGAAAGAGCGTTCATCGCCGATTGTAGATGAAGATCGCTATGTCAGTGATGTTTATCGAGTCGATGCTGAACTTGATGAACTCGAACCCACCGAAGAATATCAACCGATGGCGCGTCAAATTCGCGGTAGCCGCGATAGTAGTCGTTTGAGCCGATCTGAAGCCTACGAGGATGAGGGAACTCGTCGTCGCGCTCCCAGTCGCCGAACCAGCATGGACGCACCCACCCCGCCGAACGAACGACCGACAACTCGTAAGCGCCGTCCCCGTCCGGATAGTCCCTCTCGCTCCTATTCTGATCAGTGGGAAGCTTCGATTGATCCAACACCAGAAAAACCCGAACGCAGTCGCAGTCGCCGTCCTGCAAATTCTTCAATAGACAGTTCCTCAGAGCAAGATGAGAACCGATGGGATGATGTCAACCCGACCCGCTCCTCATCGAGACCGAGAAAAACTCGTCCTTCAGAAGACTCCCGATCTAGAAGTCGCAGTAGCGATCGCCCAAATACAGATACAAGTTCGACAGATTATGTAGACTATAGACCCGTTGACTACTCAGACGACGATTTTGACAGTTAACCTGGCTTGTTACAGTCAATTGGGTACTGCTAGATTGAACCGGGGAGGGGAAGAAAGCTGAGTATTCATCTTTGGGTTTCCCTCTCCTCTGGCTGATAGATTCAATGTTCTGCTTTGGGTATGTCACATTGAATAAACTGATGAAAATCGGGGCTGTCATTGCCCTGCTAATGGTCATAGGATTAACTCTGGTGATGCCAGCAGAAGTGGCGATCGCCCTCAACAGTCCAGCCAGTGATCAACAACCTGCTTTGAGTGGCAATGGTCAGTTTTTGGCTTATGTCTCCAACCGCAATGGTCAACGTCAGATCGTCTTGTATGACTTACAACGACAAGCGTTGGTCGATTTACCGGGTTTAAATCACGGTTCGGCGATCGCTGAACATCCGAGTATTAGCAATACAGCCCGTTATCTGGTTTATATGGCTAGTGATTCAGGTCGGCCAGAAATTGAACTGTATGATCGCAAAACCAATCTTGTGCAGATTGTTTCACAAGGTTATCGGGGTTGGGTTCGTCATCCTCGAATTAGCCCGGATGGTCGTTACATTATCTTTGAAAGTGGGCGTCGGGGTCAATGGGATCTCGAAGTGCTTGACCGAGGTTCTAAGATAGAACTTGACCTGTTTTAAATCAAATCGACGGTAAGCCGAGTCTGTGAAACGTTGCCTGCATTGTGTTGTTATTGTACTGCTAGCTGGATTCTTGCTAACAGGTTGTATCGGTTCTCCTCACTTAGTCACATATCCCGTTGAGACAAGCGGAATGAGTCTGAATAGTCCGGCGGCTGAGTTTGACCCCCAAATTACGGATCGCTACATTGTGTTCGCCTCAGATAGACGGGGACGACAGGATATTTATTTGTATGATTGGCAAGATCAGACGTTAATTGATTTACCGGGGTTAAATAGCTTGGATGCGATCGCCTCAGATCCAGCCATTTCCGCAGATGGTCAATATATTGCTTTTCTGGGAACCCGAGGAAAACAGTCAGACGTCTATTTGTATAATCGGGAAACCCGTCAACTGCGGAATTTGACTCAAAACCTTCAGGCTCAAGTGCGACATCCCACAATTAGCGGAGAGGGGGGAATTGTGGCTTTTGAATCCAGTGTGAACGGTCAGTGGGATATCCTCGTCTATAATCGCTATGGGCAACCTTTAAATTTACCTTTAGTTCCTCGCTAGCTGATCTACAAGCAAGGCAACCCCGAAAGTTTTCTGCAACATTTCCTGATGGGTAAGCCAATCGAAGAGGATTTATAATTAGTCTATTTAATCTTAATCTATTTAACTCACCGGAGACTGACGCACTCAATGAGGCAGAAGTTAGGATTTTAAGAGGGAATGCAGTTCACAAACTGATAGAGCTTCTGATTTTGTCCAGAGGAAAGCGGTAGACCCGCCCCGTTTTCCAACCCACCCCCTAACTTAATATCGGTGGTCAATTCAGCGGGAGTGATCAATGAATCTAAAATTTTTGAGTTTAGCAACATCTGGCATCTTCGCTGTGGGAACAACATTGAGTGTAAATGTCGCTCATGGCAGTTCCTCTAAAACCCTAATCAACTTAGGCTCCTCGGCCGATGAACTCAATTTCAACTCCAACTCTGTAAATTATAAGTCTAACCGACTACTGGCTCAAGGTGAGGATGAAGAAACGAATATTCGGGTTTATGAACAAGCGAGTCCGGCTGTTGTTTCGATAGACACGGAAAAAGCCAATGGTAGTGGTACGATTATCAGTCCAGATGGTACGGTTTTAACCAATGCTCATGTGGTTTCTCACGGTGGAGAGGTCAAAGTTACCTTAGCTGATGGTCGAGAAATGATAGCTGATGTCATCGCCTATGGAGAAGATGGGCTAGATTTAGCGGTTCTGAAAATTCGCAATGCTCAGAATTTACCGACGATTCCGATTGCCAGTCCGGCTTCGGTAAAAGTGGGTCAACGCGCCTTTGCCATTGGCAATCCCTTTGGTCAGTTTCAAGGAACATTTACGATTGGAATTGTTAGTCGAATTGATGGAGAACGCAATCTTATTCAAACCGATGCGGCGATTAATCCGGGAAATTCAGGCGGGCCGTTACTCAATAGCAAAGGCGAATTAATTGGCGTCAATACGGCAATTTTTACACGGGGTAGTAGTGGCGGTAATATTGGGATTGGTTTTGCCATTTCGGTTGATAAAATCCCCTCATTTTTGCAGGCGGTCAAAGAAGGACGTGCGCCTCGAGAGGCTCAATCTCAAAGACCGTTGGCATTTTCGGGTCAATCGGCTAAAAAAATTATCCTGAATGGCCCCGAAGTTAGAGGTCGCCTCGATCAGAATAATAGTATTTTGCCGATTGATAAAAGCTACTATGATATGTATTCTTTTGAGGGAAAAGCAGGTCAGCAAATTGCGATCGAAATGAGCAGCCAGGATTTAGATTCTTACTTAATTTTGCTAAATTCCGATGGTAGTGAATTGGCACAAGATGATGATAGTGGTGGCGGTAAGAATGCCAAAATTATTGTTACTCTACCTGCCACTGGCGAATATATTTTGTTAGCAAATTCCTATGAAGCGGGAGAGTCGGGGGACTATAAATTAAAACTACGAATTGCGGCAGAAAACGTCAATCCCTCTGATCGCTCAAATCGGTTAATTTTAGAGGAACAGGGAACCTTAGATGGGACGGATACCGTCCTTCCTTCCGATGGCAGTCGGTATGACGAGTATAGCTTTGAAGCAGAGGCAGGTCAGGCTGTGACCATTCGACTCGAAAGTTCAGATTTTGATCCCTATGTAGCTTTGTTTAGCCCGAACGGTCAACTTGTGGGAGAAAATGACGATGCCAACCAGTCCGAGAAAAATGCGGTCTTGACCCTCACTTTACCGATGACAGGTCGCTATCGAGTCGTCGTCAACGCCTATGATAGTACAGGTCAAGGTCAGTACCTGCTAACCGTTCGATAAACATCTACTTGTTCGAGATCAAGACGGCACTCCGATCTGAGTGAATGTCCAAACTCGTCAACTGAGTTGGGCTGACTTTCCATTTTCCGTCCCATAGAGGTTATTTATGCATCAAATTCAATTTTGGGCAGTGATTGCTAGTTTACTGACCGTTTTTCCCGCTCATGCTCTCAGTCCTGATTTAAGCGTTCAGTCTCGTCTGGCCGGATCAACAGACGCAAATTCTGATGAGATCAAAGGGGTTCAGGTTGATAATATCTTGGCTCAGGAAACACCCTCACCTGAACCGGCTCCTGAACCGGCTCCTGAACCGGCTCCTGAACCGGCTCCTGAAACGCCCTCACCAAAGCCCTCACCAACGCCCTCACCAACGCCCTCACCAACGCCCTCACCAACGCCCTCACCAACGCCCTCACCAACACCAACCCCAGCTCCGACTGAGGCTCCAGAATCATCTAATTTCATTTTAAACGAGCAAGGCGAGCTGGGAGAGGGTGACTCTGTATTAGCCTCTGATAGCAGTTTGTATGATGAGTACAGCTTCGAGGGGAAACAGGGACAAGAAGTGACGATTTCGCTAGATAGTAGTGAATTTGATACTTATTTAGCCATCTTCACACCGGATAATAAGTTGCTCGAAGAACATGATGATATTAGTCAGAGCAATTCCAATTCTCAAATCACAGTAACTTTGCCCAGTGATGGAACTTATCGGGTGATTGTTAATTCCTACGATGATAAAGGACGGGGCAAGTATAACCTGACAATCAAGTAGAACATCGAAAATGAGGAATGAGAAATTGAGTGGTAATCAATCGTCTCATTCCTGCTTCCTTGCATCTTAACGCAAACCTAACCAGGTGAATAAATCTTGGCCAGTGAAAAACTCCAGTCCCAAAAGAATCACAAAACCCAGCATAGCAAAGCGACCATTAATCTGCTCGGCATAGCGAGTCCAACCAAAAGCGGGTTCCCAGGGAGTTGAGTTTGGGGGAGGATTCGAGTCTGTAGTCGGAGGGGTGGAAGAACTCATTTTTGCTGCTCCAAGCGTTGAACAGATTCAATTAGCGATCGCACGGTTTTTGTCCCTTCAGACGGTTCAAAGCTCAAGGGAAACTTACCTCGACTGAGCATTCGTAACCCTAACGGTCCTAAACCGAGCAATGCTTTAACATCACGCAGATAGTTGCCAATCACTAAAATACCAAACTTGCGTTCATCTACCCAACCCCCTTGTTTCACCAAATCCACTAACACTTTACGATGACGAATGGGGGTGCTATCGTTTGCATTTTTCCGTTCGAGAATTTCGTGTTTAATTTTGGTAATTTGATCTAGTGGGGCGACTTCCATCGGACAGACGGTATTGCAGTTGTAGCAGCGAGTACAGCCCCAAACGCCTTCTGTTCCTTGATTGTACTGTTCTATGCGCTCCAGAGTGCGATCGTCACGGTTATCGGCAAGCATCCGTTGGGCTTTTGCGAGGGCGTGGGGGCCTGCAAATTGGGGATTGACTTCTAAGGCATTACATTCAGAATAACAAGCCCCACAGAGAATACAATTCCCCATTTGATTGAGTTTGGCTCGTTCTTCGGGAGTCTGCAAAAATTCTCGTTCGGGAATGGCTCGACTCTGGGTGCTAACATAGGGTTCAACTTTTTCTAGATTTCCCCAAAATCCTTTCATATCCACCACAAGATCTTTGATCACGGGCATATTTCCCATCGGAGCAATGGTAATTTCAGGAATTTTGTTCGCAGCATTCTCAACGGAACTGGAAGCGGCAATTTTTTCTAAACGAGCCAATTCGCTACCAATATTTTCTTTACAAGCTAATGCTGAACGGCCATTAATTCGCATTCCACAACTTCCACAAATGGTATTGCGGCAATTTTTGCGAAAGGCTAATGTTCCGTCTATTTCCCATTTAATGCGGTTGAGACAGTCAAGAATTGTATTTCCGGGATCGACTTCCAGCTTGTAAGTTTGAATACGAGGGCTATTGTCTTGAGTTTGGCGAATAATTTTAAACTGAACTTCCATGTTTTTTGAGTGAGGCTTTATTTTTCAGTATAAGGACTGTCTGAGGGATTGGCAATTGCCGTGATAATTCTGATTAAAAATCTAGGATTTCTTTAGAAAATGCTCGACAGAATATCATCAAAGTGAATTACTCGATCACTTGTAATTTTTGAATTTGTTGTTCAGGAATTCCCCAACTGCGTAAGATGGTATAAGCCAAAATCTGATGACCTGCTAAATTTGGATGAATCCCATCTCGAGTTAAGATATTTTGGGCTTGTCCCCCATAACGTTGATAGGTTAAAATAACATCTCTAAAGGGAAGATTTAGGTCAAGAAATTTGCATCGATTTTGAGCAGAAACCTCTCGCATCACCGCTATATATTCACGCAAGCGGATATTTTCTCGACTGTTTAAATCTTCAGTAATAATAGTGGGTGACAATAACAAAACGGATATATTTCGCGATTGTGCTGCTTGCACCATTGCCGTTAAATTCTGACGATAAACTTCTATATTTTGCGTATTTTGCTGTTCTGTACTTGAATTTTTGAGACTTTTAATAATATCATTGACACCAACATTAATCGTCACCAAATCCGGCTGTTTTTCTAAAACATCTTGTTGAAATCTTACCTGTAAATCTCCTGAAGTTTGACCGGAAACTCCCGCTTGAATCAGTTGAATTTTTGATTGAGGATAGAGGGTATTCAGATATTGTTGCATCAGCCATACATAGCCGCCATAATTTCCGCCTGCTTGGGTAATACTATCTCCCAATAAAATAATTTTTTGTTTTCCTTCTAGGGGAGTTACTTGTTGTGCGGGAGTGAGTTCAACCGCAATAGGAGTTGAGGGGATACTGAGAATTAATCCCACTGTAAATAATCCAGAAATTGCCCGAATAAAATTTTTATGGGGTAATATTTTAAAATCAAACGAAGTCATTTTAACATTTTTTTGATTCATAACAGGCGTTTTTCTTACACTCCTCTAGTCTAAATTTATCTTTGATCATTCTAAGTTAAAATCAGTCATTGATAACATTTATTGTGCTTGCTTACTCTTGTCTTTTCAAACTCCATCCTCGCTTAAAATTTCCACGGTTCCCTGATAACCATCCACTCGTACACGTTGACCATTTTTAAACCGAGAAATCGCATTCGGAATATTCATCACGGCTGGAATTCCATACTCCCGAGCGATAATTGCACCATGAGAAAGTTGTCCACCCACTTCCGAAATAATCGCTTGAGCATTTATTAGCAAAGGCGCCCAACCTGCATCTGTATAAGGAACAACTAAAATCGATTTTTCTCGACCGTTTGTGAGACTATCTCCAATACTACGACAGACTCGAATCCTTCCTTCTACACAACCCACACTCGCGGGAATTCCAGTCAGAATTGATAAATTTTGTTGTTCAATATTTGTAGAAGTTGTCGTTTTCGGAAGCTTATTGCCATAAACCAAAGCCGGAACTTGGCAATTTTTATCCCGTTCAAACTGTTCTCGTCTATTTTTAATTTTCTCTTTGATAAAATCAGACTTTCCATGACGAATCCAATTCTGGATTTCAACAAACTCTAAAAAGAAAATATCACTTTGATTTTCTAATAAATTAGCAGCAATCCCTTGGTTCGCAATGGCTAAAAACGTCCATCGTAAATGTGCTAAAAGTTTGCCATAAACTTCGGCAATTTTACCTTTTATAATCGCCCGTTCCCGACATTGAGAAAGTCGCAAACTTTGCCAGGGATTGAGGATTTTAAGATTAAATTTTTCAGCTTTTACCGATGGATTTTGAACCATTGATAAAAAAGTTTTACGAAACATTTCTGGCTGTTCTTTCCAAGTCGAGACGGCAATATCAGTACCCACCTCACTCAAATAACCGTAAGTATCTAACCAAGCGGTAAATTCTTGCTGCAAGCTTGACATTGTATTGAACTGTTTTTCCAACTCGGATAAGGAAAGTATTTCCTCAATTGTTGTTTCTTCTCTAAATTTATGGGCTAACTGTTGTAGCGAATACATCGCCATAACTTCGGGGTTGTTTTCGGTGGGCAACCATTCATCTGAAACTTTAAATATTTTGATTCTAATTGCTAACCCAATCGGGGCTAAAATATTATAGTAAGTTACTCGTTTGAGCAAGTTTTGAATTCGTTCTGAACGATCAAGGAGTTGGCTGAGAGACTGAGAACTTAAGGCAAAATCGCCATAAAAATCCGTTTCTAGTTGCTTGAGTTCAGGTAAAAACTGTTGATGATAATCTCGATTAAATGATTTCACAATTCGCGACTCTCGCCGAACCAAACGCCACAATCCGGGTAAAGAGGGTAAAAGTTTACTGAGGGGAGGTTTTCCCATTTTTTGACCTCTTAATAAGAACTCTAACCCCTGTTCTGGTAATCCCATCATTCGGAATATTGTTCCGAGGAGTGTCGCATTAAAATAAGCATGAGATCCTAACAACGTTGCTGTTTCATTAAAATCTAATTCTGCCGCTTTTTTACCCAAAACCAACTTAAAGATTTCGCCCCAAACGCCACAAGTTAAAGGACGATTAATTGACCAAGTTAAAGGAGGAATTGCCCCCGGAATCACTTCTGCCGCAATGGTTCGCGTCCAAATAGGCCTAAGATTAGTAATCGGACGACTTTGTAAAATCCAAATATGTTCACCATCCCAACTCCATTCAATATCTTGCGGTAAACCGTGATAAAAGGTTTCAATCTCTTGTGCTAATCCCACCAATTCTGCTATAATACTACCAGGAAGGAGAGAGGTATTTTTGACAAGATTTAAGATTTCTTTTTTTGGATCTAACGTACTAAAATTAATTTCTAAATGAAGGGGTGTAAATTTGCCGCCGACCACAGCTTCTCCCCCTCCTGGCAAAGCTTCAATGATCACTTTTGATGAACCATCGAGGGGATGACGGCTAAACATCACCCCGGCGACTTTGCTACTAATATAAGGTTGAATTAAAATGGCAATTCCCTCATCGTGAAGTCGCCGTTGACGACGATAGGAAATGGCTTCTGAACTCCAATAAGACTGACAACATCTATCAATGGCATTGATTAATTCAGCTTCGGTTGTAACTGGCCCTATCGTGTCATATTGTCCGGCGGCTGAACTGTTATCGCTATCTTCTCCAATGGCTGAAGAACGAACAATTAAAGGAAGTTGAGAACCCGGAATCGGAAGACTAAAATTAGAAAGCTGTTGTGAGGCTTGTGCTTTCGCTTTGAAAGCGGGTAAAACCCAACCCAAAGGCACTTTAAATCCGGCCCGTTTCAGTTGACTCAATCGAGCCGCTTTTTCACCATAAACTTGGTCATCCAAAGGTTCTGATAGAGAGAATAAACGCTGTGGTTGATACAAATCTAAATCATCTCCTTGACGCAAATTAATTAGAACTAAAGTGACAGACAAGCTAATAGCCGTCAACACTTCTAGAAAAAACTCAGCGAACTGGTATCCCGAAAATCGCCACAATCCCACCCAAAACGGCCCACTCAGACAGCCCCAACGCACGCCCCGGAGTCTAGCTGAAGTCGAGTCAGAAGCTAAACGTCCGATTTGCCAAATCAGCACCCCTGTTATTCCTGAACTCAATGCCACAATTGGAGAGTAAACGAGAATTCCCCAGGTTGCGTTTGTCACACCTCCGCCTCGGGCGATCAGATATCGACCCCAGACGACGGCAATTAACCCAACTAATTCTAAAGCAGGAATCTCAGGAAACCAGAATTTTGCCAGCAGTACAGGTAAAATTCCCTTGGCTATTTCTGCCAAAACGGCGGTAATTCCTGCTTTTTTTCCGGCGTGGGTGAAGGCTGCCGCCACACTCACATTCCCTGTGCCGACTTCGGTTAAGTCGAGACCTGTCAGTATTCTAACGCTGAAGTGAGTCAGAGGGAGAGCGCCCAAACTAAAACTGCCGAGAATCAAAAAGACAAGTTTCCAAAGGAACATCTGATTTGAGTTTATAGATAGGATGATATTCTCATGTTTTCTGGTGAGATTATAATATTGACCCGCTATAACTGTAGTCTGTGTGATTCGTAGCTAAACGCAACTTCATTTCTTCTGGCATTTTTCTCTTTCTAGATTTTACCAAAGCGCTCGTCTTAGCTGTGTCGGCTCTAGACTAGAACGATTCGCCGTATCCGAAAAACGTTCATAGGGAAAACGTCCCGTCTCCGCATTAAACCATTGATTCCAAAGATCGGTATTTTCTGAACTGGTAATCGTAGAGTTGATAATATTACTCCAATCTAAGTTATTCTGGGGAAAAATACAACCGTAATTTTCAAAGCTCAGAGGTTGTTGGGGAATCAAACGATACATTTTAAGATCTTCCCCTTGCTTTAAGATTTCTCCAATCAACAAAATACCATCACTGGCGATCGCATCAATCTCATTATTTCTCAGACGTCGTAAACCTTCTGTTCGGCTTCCGATGATTTGCCAACTGGCTTCAGGATACATCGGTTTTAGGTCAATCTCTGTTGTTGTTCCTTGAATAAAAGCGATAGAAACTTCATCTGGTGTCAACCCTTCCAACACTTCCTCTGTGGTTTGAGTCGGATCTAGACGTTCCGCATCTTCTTGTTGAACTAACAACTGTATTCCGGTTGTAAAAAACGGGATGGAAAATTCAACCGTCTGTTCTCGTTTAGCTGTAATACTATCCGCTCCACACACCAAATCAATATTACCACTTTCTACCGAACTAAAGCGATTTTGCAGAGTCACAGGTTTAAACTCTAGTTTAATCGGCTTATTTAATTCTTGTTCCAGGCGACGATGAATGAGCTGCATTAACTCCACAGAATAACCCTCAAAGTTATTACTGTCGTTAGAATAGCTAAACGGAATCGCATCTTCACGCACACCCACCGTTAAAACACCAGTCCGGTTCACTTTTTCTAACACCGTTTCAGCCAGGCTGGGAACCTGAAAACCAACAGTCAACAGAAGGCTAAATAAAGAAATTGTAATTTTAGTGTTCATCTCGTTTAAAATTCACAATACAACAGTCAGTTTACCGTAAACAGTTTTTTCAGTAGGGGCGGGTGAGGTCATTGATATCTGTTACTCACAAATAAGATTCCTAAACCCGCCCGACTGACGCTAGACTAACACTATCAAGGCTAATTTTCCCGAAAAATCACCTGTTGTCCTTCCGGCGAAGTCGCATAGCCTAAAATCGCTTGTACAGCCGGAGTCGCAGGTTGTTTATAAACATAATACAACTGTCGTTGATAAGGATAACTAACAGATCCCGGTTGTACACCCTCAACAGGAACCGTTCTTACCGTTTGTTGATTAACAACTTGAGTAAATGTCGCGTATCCAATGCCATCTTCGCCCAATTGTCGCAGCATTCCCGTCGTTTCATCTCGGGGTAAAGTGGTAATATTGGGTGTAGTGCCAAAAGTCCGACCCTGTAAAATCATCTCCTGAAATGCTTGATGAGTCCCGCTAACCGCAGGACGGTTAATCACTTGAATGGTTGCATTTGGCCCTCCAACTTCTGACCAGTTGGTGATTTGTCCGGTGAAAATACCGTAAACTTGACTATCTGTAAGTCCGCCTTGGTAGGGGTTATTCACACCGACAACAATGGCAATTTGATCAGAAGCGATCGGTAAAGCTTTTAAACCCTGTTTTTCTTCTTGAGGAGTCAGCGATCGCGATACCCCTGCAATATCGACTTCTCCATTCAGAACCGCTTGAATGCCATTATTCGTCCCATTGGCGGCTGTTTCCACCTGAACACCAGGAAATTGACGTTCAAACCCTTGTTTGAGGTTTTGGTTAATCATCACCATACTGGTGGAACCGTCAATTCTCACCTGAGTATTAGGAGGAACTGATGCAGGGGAAGGAAAAATTTCTGCATCCGGGGGGGGAGGGGGATCTGTGAGTTGAGTATTTGAATTGATATTACCCGGATCATCGGCAGGTTTCTTGAGGAAAAACCAATACCCCGTACCGAGTAGAATTAAAAAAATTAAAATATATACAATGGGAGGCGGGCCACTAGATTTTGCCATAACCAATGTCTCCTTGATTAATGTTATTCATGATCTAATCAAACGGTTGATGAGATTTTCTGAAAGTTTCCAAACGACGTGAAATTTCCTCTTCTGTCGCCAGACGTTCGATATCTGCACCAAGCTTTTCCTCAGCGTTCATAGTGAGTTCTGCGAGTGCTTGCTGTTCGAGATTACGCTGTTCAATGTTATTTTTGATTTCCTCAAATTGCGATCGCGCTGAATTGATATTTAATTCGTTATTGACTTTTGCCACTAATTCTAAGGCTTGATTAATCTCTTGCATATCTTTGAGGTTTGCCAAATCAGTTTGATAAGCTTCGAGTTTCATTCGCTCTTGATACAACCGTTCTTGAGAGAGATTAACATAGTTTTCGGCGCGTTTGACTTGTTCGGCGAGTTGGGGTAAAATTTTCTCAATTTGAATGGCTTTAGACAGTGCTAAACGGGCCTGGTGTTCATTTCGATTCTGTTCGGCCAGTAATGCTTCTTGTTCTAATTTTTCAATTTCTTTGACTTTCGCCTGATATTTTTGTTTGGCACGTTGATAAGCAGAGGTCTGAGTTGAAACCGCTTCTTCGAGTTTTTTAACTGACTCTTGCATTAACTGTAAGGACTGTTCCGCAGCTTCTAAGGAAACTTGGGGTTGCGGGGACTCTGGGGCAATTCCCCATAACCAGTTCCAAACGCCCATAGTGGCTTGTCCACCTTTTTCTCCCATTAACCAATAGATAAACTTTTTCATCGAAATTTTGGGTCTGAAACCCCGTCCGTGATTGACGGCTTTATTCAATAAGTTTAACGTCTTCACAAGACATATGTTAAAGTATGAGGCATGACTGAGAAAGCCTATCGCTACCGTTTTTACCCTACTCTTGAACAGGAAAACCTGTTGAGGAGAACACTAGGATGCGTAAGATTGGTGTACAATAAAGCACTAGCTGCACGCACCGAGGCGTGGTATGAGCAGAAAAAACGAGTTGGCTATTCTCAAACTTCTTCGATGTTGACAAACTGGAAGAAAGAGGAGGAATTAGACTTCTTAAATGAGGTCAGTTGTGTTCCCCTTCAACAGAGTTTAAGGCACTTGCAAACCGCTTTCAGTAACTTCTTTGCGGGTCGGGCAAAATACCCAAACTTCAAGAAAAAACGCAACGGTGGTAGTGCCGAATTCACAAAGTCAGCCTTTAAGTTTAAAGAGGGTCGGGTTTATATTGCCAAGTGCTTTGAACCCTTGCCAATTCGATGGAGTCGTCAACTTCCTACTGGTTGTACACCCTCAACAATAACGGTCAAATTAGACCCGAGTGGAAGATGGTTTGTTTCTTTGAGAATTGACGATGCAGTAGACCACAAACTCAAGCCCATCGATAAAAAAGTGGGAATTGATCTGGGAATTACCAGCCTCCTTACCACGTCCGATGGCGTTAAAGTTTCCAATCCCAAGCATTTTGACAAGCTATACAAAAAACTCAGACGCGCTCAAAAATCTTTAAGCCGAAAAACTAAAGGTTCTCTGAACAGAGAGAAAGCAAGAATTAAGGTTGCTCGAATTCAAGCCAAAATTGCTGATTGCAGGCGCGACCAAACTCACAAGCTAACAACTCAACTAATGAGTAAAAATCAAACGATAGTAGTTGAGGATTTAGCGGTAAAGAACATGGTCAAAAACCATAAGCTAGCTAGAGCAATTAGTGATGCGAACTGGGGAGAACTTGTCCGACAACTTGACTATAAAGCCTCGTGGTATGGACGAGAATTGATCAAAATAGATCGATGGTTTCCCAGTTCAAAGCGTTGTTCTAATTGTGGATACATCGCAGAAAAGCGGTGCGACCCCGCGTCGTCTCACGACGCTAGGGAACGCGCACCAAGAGGAATGCCGTTGAATATCCGGGAGTGGAATTGTTCTAAATGCAACTCTCACCATGATCGAGATATCAACGCTAGTATAAACATTTTGGCGGCAGGGCTTGCCGTGTCAGTCTGTGGAGCGACCGTAAGAGCCGAACAGAGTAAATCTGTTAAGCCAGGTGCGAAAAGCTCTTCTTTGAAGAGAAAGAAGCAGAAACCCAAATAGTGATGTTTGGGAATCCCGCGCCAAAAGTAAAACGTTGGCGTGCGGTCGGAGGTCAATGCTAATATTAAAGCATAAATAATCATATAAAAGAGCGAAATAAACAGACAAATCGGCAGCAGTATCAAGATTAACCAAGGAACGACACTCGCACCATAAAAAGCTTCTCCCATATTTACCCCTAAAATATAACAGGGATTAGCATTGCCTTCATTCAGCAGACAATTTCCCTGGCGGGCTAAAAAACTCACTAAAATAATACCCAGTACACTGGGAGAAATGGGAATATACCAAATACAAAATAAAGACCAAAAAAATTGTTGACGTCCGCGAAAGATGAGATGAATTAAAATAACAATAATCGCAATCGCAATAAAAGCGGGAACTATTCCCTGCGGTGACATCATTAACGGAAAATGCCAAGTCAGTCGAATTAAATTTTTAATTAAAATGCCAATATTTAACCCTAAAACCAAACACTGAGAAGATTGTTCTCCGACTAAAGCACAACCTAGAGTTTGTGATAATCCCAGTAAAAAAGAGGCGGTGATAACGGGTAAAATGAAGCTAGCAATCAGAAAAAATAAACTTATTTTACTCCATTTATTATTCATAGTTTATCATCCAAACTGACTGTTATTATCCTGTTGTTTTTTAGGGGTGCTGGGGTTTGTACCCTAAATTTTCAGGGATGAACCGCCCCAAACAAACAAGCCTCCTCAATTCTAACCTTTGGACTGAGAGAATTGAGAAGGAAAAATGACCCAAACGAGAAAGAGTCAGATTTATTTCAAAATTTGAGCAATAGCGCTAATATTTTCTAAGGTAATATCTGCACAAGTCCGCTTCACTAAACCCGTTAAAACTTTACCAGGGCCTATTTCAATCACCTGTTCAATTCCCTGTTTTGAAAACTGTAAACAAGTTTCCCGCCACCGAACAGAACCCGTCATTTGTTGAACGAGGCGATCTTTCAACAGTTCTGAGTCGGTTGTCGGAGTCGGATCAACATTAGATAATACTGGAAATTTAGCATCCGAAAAATTAACCGTCGCCAAAATTTCTTGAAATTCACTCGCCGCATCTGCCATCATCGGAGAGTGAAAAGCACCCGAAACATTGAGTTTAACCACTCGTTTAGCTTTGACATTAGCAATAATCTGATCAACCGCTTCCGGTGTTCCTGAAATCACGACTTGCGCCGAACTGTTATCATTAGCCAGAACTACATTTTCAGTGTGTTGGAGTTGCTGTTCAAGTTGTTGGCTATCAAAGCCCATAAACGCCGCCATTTGCCCACCTGCGGCTGCATTCATCAATTCTGAGCGACGTTTAACCAAAGTTAATCCTGTGGCAAAATCAAACACTTCCGCGACCGACAACGCCACATATTCACCCAAACTGTGACCTGCTACAATATCAGGAGAAAGTGCTTGTTTTTTCATCTGTTCGGCGAGGATACTTTCCAGGACATACAAACAAGGTTGAGTGTAAAGTGTACAAGAAAGTTTATCTTCATCAGATTGACATAAATCTCGAACAGACCAACCGAGTATATTTTGAGCAATTTCTAACTGGGGTTGTGCTTCCGGTAAATCAAATAAATCTGCACCCATGCCAACGACTTGAGAACCCTGACCCGGAAAAACCCATGCTATTTTTGTCATTTGTTATGTGATTCAATTTTTAGCGAGAAAAGTAGTATAACCAGAAAATCAGCAACTTTAAAATCTCCATTGGAAAATAGCAGCCCCCCAAGACAATCCAGCCCCAAACCCAGAAGTCGCAATCACATCACCCGGTTGAATTTTAGCGGAACGCACTGCTTCATCAAGCGCAATGGGAATAGAAGCGGCCGAAGTATTGCCATAATTGGCGAGATTGCTAATCACTTTTTCCGAGGGAATATTCAGGCGTTGCGCCACAGCATCCATAATTCGTTGATTGGCTTGATGGAGAATCAACCAGTCAATCTGATCAACCGTTAAGTTGGCTCGAAATAGAGCTTTTTCGATCACTTCCGGCACCTTTTTCACGGCAAAGCGATAAACTTCTTGACCATTCATCGTCACAGGTTGATAAGTGCCTTGAGTGACCGTTACTCCGTCGATTAACGGTTGAGGTTGCCCTTGAAACGCCAAGTTCAGACATTTATTCTGAGTACCATCACTGCGTAATTCAAAGCCCAAAAGGTGATCAGATTCAGAGGCTTGCAAAACCACCGCCCCAGCGCCATCACCGAATAAAACACAAGTGCTACGATCAGACCAATCGACCCAACGGGAGAGAATATCGCCGCCAACCAGGAGAACCGTTTTGTAAACACCTGTCCGAATGAACTGAGCGGCGGTGACTAAACCAAAAACAAAACCCGAACAAGCCGCCGTTAAATCAAAAGCCACCGCTTGAGTGGCTGCGAGTTGTCCTTGAATTTGACTCGCCGTACCAAATAAGTCATCCGGTGTCGAAGTCGCCAAGAGAATCAAGTCAATCTCAGAAGGGTCAATTTGTGCCATCGCGAGAGCCTGTTTTGAGGCTATTGTTGCAATGGAACACAAACTGGTTTGAGGATCGGCCAACCGTCGAGAGCGAATTCCAGTACGAGAAGCAATCCATTCGTCGGAAGTCTCAACAATTTTTGAGAGTCCGTGATTATCCAAAGAAACAGGCGGTGTAGCCGAGCCACTGCCTATAATCGCAATACCTGTATTCGTCATGTCTGCTTGCTTAGAAGTAATCAGAAGTTAGAACCCGATGAGAGTCCCGATTGCTCGAACAATAAATATTAATGGGTAAATGGGTTTATCAATTCAGCTTTACCTCGGGCTATTGTTTTTCATACATTTTCCATCTGGTTCACTTAAACCAAGTCACAGACGGTCAAGAAGTCTGTTCTGCTGTCAATGATCGCATCTTATCAATGTTCGGCACGCAAATTCTAGAGAGGCTGATGATTAATCGAGGACTCATTGAGCATAAAATGAGCGGGAAGTTCAGTCAAACTCCCCTCAATGCTCCCATGCCAACTACTGACCGCTTACTGCCTTTTGATGATCTTTTTGGTACTGAGATTGAATCCGTTCTAGAACACGATTGTTAATCGCATCCTTAGCGGAACGAACCGCATTGCAAATTGTCGGCGCTTTGGATGAACCGTGACTGATGATGCAAATTCCGGCTACTCCTAAAAGCAATCCACCCCCATGTTCGACGTGATCAACCCGTTGTTTGAATCGTTTTAAACTGGGTTTCAACATTGCAGCTCCGATTTGAGAGCGTAACCCGGTTGATAGCTCCTCTTTGAGTAGATGTAATACAATCTCACCGACCCCTTCGGCAAATTTCAGCAGAACATTACCGACGAAGCCATCACAAACGATCACATCATATTGACCGGATAAGACATCACGGCCTTCTGCATTTCCAGCAAAAGTAATTTGCGTGTTTTCTTGGAGCATTTCATAGGTACGAACGGCGAGATCGTTGCCTTTACAGGCTTCCTCACCGATATTCAGCAAGCCCACCCGAGGTTCATCAACCCCTAAGACGTACTTGCTATAAATCGTTCCCATCACGGCAAATTGCTCTAAAAATTTGGGACGACAATCGACATTCGCCCCAACATCGAGAACGAGAACCGGAGAAGTCGGATTTAAAGTGGGCATCACAGCCCCAATTGCCGGCCGATCAATTCCCGGTAGCCGACCGACTCGTAGCAAAGCGGCCGCCATCGCCGCCCCGGAGTGGCCAGCAGAGACAACTGCATCCGCTCTTTTTTCTTTGAGCAAATTCATTGCTACATTAATGGAAGCCTTGGGCTTACGTTTGAGAGCGCTCAATGGCTCTTCGTGCATTTCAATCGTTCCTTCGGAGGGTACGATTTCCGGTGGAGGAGAGACAGAGGGGTGATGCTTCAGACAAGCTTCGAGTTGCGGTGGATCTCCAACCAGCAAAACCTCAACACCCAATTTCTCTTGTGCCATTAATGCTCCTGCAACAATTTCTGCGGGAGCAAAATCCCCACCCATAGCGTCAATTGCAATCCGTGCGCGAGTTGAACCCATTGACCAGTGTTAGAGAAACCTTAAAGATCTTACCAAAGAGTTATATCTCTTTATCAGTGAACGATTTTTTCAGTGATCACTCACCAGTGTTGTAGAGGTAATTAATCAATTACCCGTACCAGTTATCAGCTATAAGCTGTAACCTATAACCTGTAACCTGTTGACTGCCACTGAAGAACAGAAATAAAGGAGTTAAGAATGTTAGATGTGTTTAGCTCGGGAGTCCTATCGGTGTGGCTAGAGATGGCAGGTGTCAACAAAATTGAGTTAAATGCTGCCACTCGGCAAGTTTGGGAAGGTGGACTCTCTAAGTTAATCTTACTCGATCAACCTGACCCGATTGCCGCCAGTCTGGTGGAGCAGTATCTCAACCGACTGGCCGAACGAGGATTATCAGATCAAGTTCAAGGGGTTTGGATTCAAGCAGGCCCGATTTCAATGGCCAGTAATGTCGGCACAACACCGCTTCCGGCGGCTTCGATTACAAAAGTGGCGACTTCTTTAGCGGCTTTACAACAGTGGACACCTGATTATCAATTTGAAACCTTGATTGCGGCGACTGGCCCTGTGGAAAATGGCGTGGTTCAGGGTGATTTAGTGGTTGTCGGGAGTGGTGATCCGTTTTTTGTTTGGGAAGAAGGTTTTGCTTTGGGAAATACCCTCAACCAAATGGGGATTACTCAAGTCACGGGAAATTTAATTATTTCCGGCAATTTCTCGATGAATTATGAGTCTAACCCCATGAAAGCGGGTGAATTTCTCAAACAGGCTTTAGATTCTCGACTTTGGCCGGCCGAAGCTGCCGCTCAATATGACTCACGAATGCCTCCCGGAACCCCTAGACCGATTGTGGCGATCGCAGGTACGGTTCAACCTCAGTATACAACGGTACAAGCCAGTCCCCTAGTTCGGCATAAATCCTTACCCCTGGCGGAAATCATCAAACAAATGAATATTTACAGCAATAATTTGATGTCGGAAATGTTGGCTCAAAGTGTGGGGGGAGCGGCGGTTGTTCGAGAAAGAGCGGCAATGGCTGCGGGGGTTTCTGTTGATGAAATTAAACTAATTAATGGGTCAGGATTAGGCCATGAAAATCAAATTTCGGCAAGAGCTGCTGTGGCGATGTTTATGGCACTACAACAAAAATTAGACGGTACAAATTTAAACGTTGCTGATCTATTTCCGGTTTCTGGACGTGATATTGGAACGCTGGAATTTCGCAATGTTCCTCGTCATTCTGCGGTGAAAACAGGCAGTTTATTTGATGTTAGTGCTTTGGCTGGGGCTATACCGACAAGGGATAGAGGTGTGGTTTGGTTTGCGATTATTAACCGAGGAACGGGATTAGATGATTTACGGGATCAGCAAGATTGGTTACTGCAACAATTAGTTAGTCAGTGGGGAACGCCTGCAACGTTACCACCCGCTATTTCTCCTCATATTGATGGCCGAAAACCTTTCCTCGGAGATATGAGTCGCAACGAAATTCTTTGACTTTATCTCTAGGATTTTCTAGGTTGCTGTTGAGTTGACCGCAGCAAATATTATTAGTAAAAAAACCCCGGTTTCTTTGAGCAGCCGGGTTTTTATAGAAGTTCTTAAACTTTTCTTCAGGTTTAATCGCTGACCTTCGGCTCCTCGCCCCGGACTTTTGATAATTCTCCAATTTAACTCAATTGGCCTTTTAAGAATACCCCTATTCTGTAAAACTCATGTAAAGCTTCTGTAAAAAAATTGAGCTTGATCCGCAAACATAACCCCATCTTAACCTTGAACCTTTAAAGTCTTCGTGTGGTTTCAAAGAATGCTTTCTATTTATTTCTATAGCACTACGCCGACACGGTATTTGACATTGGCAAAAGCGAAAAGTTGAGGCAGTGCGGTGAGGCAGTGGGGTCTTGCCTTTTGCCTTTTGCCTTTTGCCTTTTGCCTTTTGCCTTTTGCCTTTTGCCTAGCGCGTAGCGCTATATACTCCTAATTTCTAGCACAGTCAGGTTTGCCAAAACTAGATCGGCTTTGGAAGCTATAACTTGGAGTAAGATTTGATTGTCTATCAGAAAGTATTTCATTGGCTTGTGATGTATTGCAGGTGCATTATTTACAGTAAATAGTGAACTGTGTAGGGCGGGTTATACGGAGATTGAGGACGGCATAAATGACCTTAATATACTTGTCCTGCTCGTGAAAATTTATAGCAGTTCGCGCTGGTATCTTTACAAGAATCAAGCCTTATTTAACCACAAAGACACAAAGAACACCAAGAAGTTGTAAACACGCTCCTAAATCAATCATTTCTGAACTTCTGAACTTCTTTCCTCCTGAACTCCTGAATATTATCAAATATCTTAACCTATGACTACAAATCAACTCACTGTTTTAGGAACTTACGAAACTAATACTTTTGATGAAGGTGGGGCAACAATTACCGCCTTTGACTCTGATACAAACCGTTTGTTTGTGGTTAATAATGCCAGCAACGTTATCGATATTCTCGATCTTTCTAACCCAACAAACCCCAATAAAATTGGTGAACTCGATATTTCAAATTTTGGTAGCAGTCCGACGGGTGTAGCGGTTAACAATGGTATTGTTGCGGTATCCGTTCGATCTGAGAGTGATATTGAACCGGGTCAAGCTGTTTTTTTTGACACCGAAGGAAGCTTTTTAAACGCTGTTGAAGTTGGGGTTTTACCTGACTCTATCGCCTTTACTCCTGATGGTACAAAAGTCATTACGGCTAACGAAGGGGAACTTAGCGAAGAGGGCGACGCCGAAGGAACAATTAGTGTAATTGATATTTCCAATGGTGTCGAAAATTTAACGCTTTCTACCGCAGATTTTACTGCTTTTAATGGCAAAGAAGAAGAATTGCGCGGTCGGGGTGTTCGTATTTTAGCCGGAAAAACGGCATCGGAAGATTTGGAACCGGAAGCAATTGCAGTTTCTCCTGATAGCCAAACCGCTTTTATTACCCTGCAAGAAAACAACACCGTTGCAGTTGTTGATCTTAATACTGCGACTGTTACAGAATTGCAACCTTTGGGTTTAAAAGATTGGAGTCAAGGCTTACCCGAAGTTACTCAATATCGATGGAATTTAAGTGAAGAAGTCCTGGGAACCACACCCGCCGGACAAGAGATTTTATTAGGGGGAATGTCGGGTTTATTTTTTGAGAAACAAGAAGGTGACACCCTACATTTTATCGCAACTCCTGATCGCGGTCCTAACGGAGAACCCACCGATGTTGATGGCGATGGTTCACCGGAACGTCCCTTTGCATTACCCGACTATCAACCCCGTTTAGTTCGTTTTAGTTTAGATCAATCTACAGGGGAAATCAACCTCAACGAACAAATTTTCTTGACGCGGGAAGTCGATGGCGAACAAGTTCCTTTAACCGGACTTCCTAATATTCAAGCGGGAGAACGTAACACCGCATATACTGACGAAGAACCCGTTGATTTGCTCGGGAACCCCTTAGAAAATGATCCCTTTGGGGCCGATATGGAATCGATAGTTGTCGCCCCAGACGGCACGTTTTGGATGTCTGATGAATACCGTCCAGCGATTTATCATTTCGATCAAAATGGGGAATTAATTGATCGGTTTATTCCTGAAGGAACCGCAGAAGCAGATGGGGTTGAAGAAGGAACATTTGGAACTGAAAGTTTACCCCCTGTTTATGCCCAACGTCGCACAAATCGCGGTTTTGAAGGGATGGCATTAGATACCGACAAGGGTAAACTTTATGCTTGGATTCAAAGTCCGATTGATAATCCCGATGTTGGTAACGATGCCAATTCTCGAAGTTCGCAAGTGCTGAGAATTTTAGAATTTGACCCCACTTCTGGAGAGTCAACGGGAGAATATATTTACTTCCTAGAAGGTTCTCCGGGAGTCGATAAAATTGGCGATGCTGTTTACAAAGGAAATGGCAAATTTCTGGTAGTTGAACGGGATGACGGCATCGATGCAACGGCTGAAAAGTTTGTGTATGAAGTTGACCTAACAGGGGCGACAAATATATTAGGAACTGAACTGTCTGAAGCCACAGATGAGAATGCCTTAGAAGGGAAAACCGCCGATGATTTAGTTGAACTGGGTGTACAAGCAGTTACAAAAACTAAAGTCTTGAATTTGCCTTCTTTGGGTTATGTTGCCGGAGATAAAACCGAAGGATTGGCACTTTTACCGAATGGTTCTTTAGCGGTTATCAATGATAACGACTTTGGTTTATTACCTGAACAAATTGCTGTTGATGGTTCCGTTCCGTTTAATCCCAGTCCCACACAAACGGTCTTAGGAATTGTTGATTTCACGGGGTTTAATCAACTCGATGCCAATGATGAAGATGGGGAAATAAATATTCAAAACTGGCCGACGTTGGGAATTTATCAACCCGATGAAATCAAAGCCTTTGAAGTTGACGGTCAGACCTATTATATTACCGCCAATGAAGGTGATGAACGAGAAGAAAATGTTCGGGTGAGTGATGTTATTCTCGACCCCGTTGCGTTTCCGAATGCGGAAGAATTGCAACAAGATGAAAATCTAGGTCGTTTGAGTATTTCTGGAATTGATGGGGATATTGATGGCGATGGAGATTTTGACCAATTAATCTCGTTTGGCGGACGTTCATTCACAATTTTTGATAGCAAAGGTAATATTGTTTCAGATACAGGCGGTGAATTTGAACAAATTACAGCCGAACAATTCCCCGAATTTTTCAACTCAGATAACACCGAAAATAACTTCGATAACCGCAGCGATAACCGAGGCCCAGAACCGGAAGGAAACGCCATCGGAGAAGTCAACGGACGCCTTTATTCTTTCACCGGATTAGAACGAATTGGCGGTATCATGGTTTATGATATTACCGACCCAACAACTCCCGAATTTGTTCAATATATCAATAACCGTGACTTTAGCGGCGACCCGGAAGCGGGAACCGCAGGAGATTTAGGCCCAGAAGGATTAACGTTTATTTCCGCAGAAGATAGCCCCACCGGACGCCCACTTTTAGTGGTGGCGAATGAAGTTAGCGGAAGTACCACCGTTTATGATTTTGGGTCAGATGCAATTATGGGAAGTTCCGACAATGAAACTTTACTCGGAACTGATAATAATGACCTAATTTTTGGTGAAGCTGGAAATGATTTAATTGCGGGTTTGTTGGGTGATGACATTATTAATGGTGGCTCAGGTGATGATGTCCTGCGAGGGGATTTAAACCGTCGTTCGACCGGCGGAAATATTGGCGGAAATGACACCATTAATGGCGGTTTGGGCGATGACCGAATTGGAGGAAAAGCTGGAAATGACGCCTTATTTGGGGATGATGGCGATGATGAAATTTTCGGTGATGATGGTGATGATTTGCTACGAGGTGGTTTAGGAAATGATTTGTTAACGGGCGATAATTTCTCGGGTGGTCAAGGCGCCGATACCTTTATTTTAGCCATTGGAGAAGGAACCGATACGATTACTGATTTTGAAGTCGGTATTGATGTGATTGGTTTAACTCAAGGCTTAAGTTTTGAACAGTTATCCTTAGAAACTAAAGGACAAAATACCTTGATTAATTTCGGCGATGAAACGTTAGCTATTCTGCAAAAAGTAGACGTTGAAAGTTTAACTTCTGCTGATTTTAGTTTGGTTTAACTAACATTTCTAACCCTCACCAACCTTCGTTCATCCCCCCTAGCCCCCCTTAGAAAGGGGGGGATGGAAAAAGCTTTAACTCCCACCAACTTACCCTTATTACTCCCCTCTCCTTACCCCCCTTTCAAAGGCAGGGCCGTTTCATTCTCGGTTCAAAAATGCGATCGGCAAATCTTAGAAGCCTTTCTCTGTAAAGAAAAGGAGGATTATTTCAACAGTTTTGATATTTTCTGTTTAAATAGAGCCTAAAACTTGCCCCCCATCAAAGGTTTAGCGATCGCAAAATTTTAGAATGAAACAGCCCTGCCTTTCAAAGGGGGGATCAAGGGGGGATAGAGAGGGGTTGGGGGAGAGGTCAAATTCTACCAACAACAAAACGAACTACAAACTATCTACTAGGGTTTCTTTATGCTATCCAACCAAACAACATTAAGCCGCAACACGGTTTCCTCTGTCGAATTTTTGGGCGAAGTTACCTTTCCCACTGGGTTAACTTTTGAAGATACAGAAGTTGGCGGACTTTCGGGTATTGTTTACGACGCAGAAAGTCAAGTATATTACAGTATTTCTGATGACCGTTCCCAAAGGAATCCCGCCCGATTTTATACGCTGGAAATCAACTTAAATGATGGCAGTTTAGACGAAGGCGATATCAGCTTTCAAGACGTTACAACCCTACTCAATGAAAACGGCGAACCCTTCCCCGAATTTAGTTTAGACCCTGAAGGAATTACCCTCACCGAAAACAACAGCTTATTTATTTCTTCCGAAGGCGACGCCAACCGACTCATTAACCCGTTTGTTAACGAATTTTCCCTCGACGGCGAACTTTTAGATACACTCCCCGTCCCCGAAAAATTTCTCCCCACCTCTGACCAAACAAGCGGAATTAGAAACAACTTAGCCTTTGAAAGTTTAACCCTTTCCCCAAACAATCGCTACCTTTACACTGCCACAGAAAACGCTTTATTTCAAGATAGTCCAGCCGCAGATATTGACACCGAAAGTTTGTCTCGGATTATTAAATATGACCTCGAAACAGGTCAACCCGTTCAAGAATTTGTCTATGAAGTTGATGCAATTCCAGAAATTCCTGAACCAGCCGATGCTTTTGCAGATAATGGTTTAGTTGAACTACTTGCCATTGATAATAACGGTTCGCTTCTCGCCCTTGAACGATCTTTTGCAGTTGGAAAAGGCAACAATATTCGCTTGTACGAAGTCAAAACTCAAGGGGCGTTAGATGTTAGCAGTGTTGAGGATTTATTTTGGGATGAAGTTGGAGTTCCCCTTGAAATTGACCCCGCAGTTACCAAAGAATTACTGATTGATTTTGAAGCCGATTTTGGCATAACTCCCGATAACATTGAAGGCATGGCATTCGGCCCCAAACTTCCCGACGGACGCCAAAGTTTAATTGTGGTTAGCGATAACAATTTTAACGATACTCAAGTTACCCAGTTTATCGGTTTAGCCGTAGATTTTGACAGTTTACCCGCCGCCCAACCTGTTCTAGAAACGCCTTACACTGTCGATGAAGAAGGCAATTCAGAAGCTGCTTTAACCGGAGATTCTGACGATCCGGCGATTTGGATTAATCCCGAAAATCCCGAACAAAGCCTAGTTATTGTCACCTTAAAAGATGGCGGTTTGGCGACCTTAGATTTAAACGGGGAAATAGTTGAAGAAATTTTACCCGCACCTTTTGGCGAAATTCGCTATAACAATGTTGACCTGATTTATGATTTTGAACTCGGCGAAGAAACCGTTGATTTAGCCGTCGCCAGCGATCGCGAAAACGATACCCTAGCCATCTGGAAAATTGATCCCGAAACTTTACAGTTAATTGATGTAACTGCGGATAATATTCTCGAAACCATTTTTGGGGTTGATGATGGTGAACAAACCGCCTATGGTTTAGCAACTTATAAAAGTCCTGTTTCTGACAAATCTTACGCCTTTGTAACACAAGCTGACAGCAATCAATTTGCCCAGTTAGAATTAGTTGATAACGGTTCGGGTAAAGTCGATGCTAATCTCGTCCGAACAATTGAATTACCCACACCCACAGGCGACCCAAGCGACTCTCAATCCGAGGCGATTGTTGTCGATCAAGAATTGGGTTTTGTTTATCTGGCGATGGAAAATGAAGTTGGAATTCTCAAGTTCCAAGCCGAACCCGATGCAGGGGATAATTTTGAGGTAATTTATAGCGTCGAAGATGACATTCTCGTACCCGATTTAGAAGGCTTAATTCTCTACTACGGCGACAACGGGAATGGTTATTTAATTGCTTCGAGTCAGGGCGATTCCAGTTACGGTTTGTTTGAACGTTCGGGAAATAACGAATTCCTCGGTCAGTTTATTATTGCGGGAAATGGTGACATCGATCAAATTAATGAAACCGATGGTTTTGATTTAACAAATGTTGCGTTGGGTGAGGCTTTTCCCAATGGATTATTTGTCGTTCACGATGGCGCCAACGACCCCCAATCAGTTGTTCAAGATGAAGAAGAACTAGAAAATAATAGTACCAACTTTAAGTTTGTTCCCTGGGAAAGTGTGGCGAATGCGTTCCCCGAACCTTTAATTATTGATACCAATAGTTTCGACCCCCGCCACCCCAACTCTAGTTTAATTGGCGGAACTTTAGAAGCAGAAACTCTGTTAGGAACCGCAGAAAATGACCTCTTTAACGCGGGTGACGGAAATGATACCGTTGCGGGTGGACTGGGAGATGACCAAATTTACGGAAGTTTTGGGGATGATGTCCTGCGGGGTGACGCAAATACTCGTTCGACCGGCGGTTCCGATGGCGGAAATGATACCATTTTTGGCGGTTTGGGAAATGACCGCATTGGTGGTAAAGGCGGTAACGACCAACTGTTTGGCGGCGCCGATAATGATAACATCTGGGGGGATGATGGCGATGACCTCTTGCGTGGAGGCTTCGGGAATGATACCCTAACGGGGGATAACTTCTCGGGTGGTGCGGGTTCTGATACCTTTGTTTTAGCCGTTGGAGAAGGAACCGATACTATTACTGATTTTGAAGTTGGTATTGATGTCATTGGTTTAACTCAAGGCTTAAGTTTTGACCAGTTATCGTTAGAAACTCAAGCACAAAATACCTTGATTAATTTCGGCGATGAAACGTTAGCTATTCTGCAAAAAGTAGACGTTGAAAGTTTAACTTCTGCTGATTTTAGTTTGGTTTAGCCTTTGTTTATAGGAGTGGTCAGACAGTTCAGTTAATTATTTCATTTTCTTGATTTCCTCCTGACTCCTGACTCCTGACTCCTGACTCCTCTCTTTCTTCTTCTTGATTTCCTCCTGACTCCTGACTCCTGACTCCTGACTCCTCTGTCGTTTATTTATAACTGTTCAACCGGACATGATATGACGCATCCTACAAACTTCTAAAACGCTTATCTAGCTTCAGCATTTGCGTCTAGAGATTCTTGAATAACAGGATAAAATCAGGGCGCAAGTGCTTTCTTTCTGTTTTGAATCGATGAGGAAATAGATCAAAGCTAAAAACTAAATCTTCTGGAATTTAAAATATCAATTTTTATTGATAGGCTTTTAACTGTGTTTAATTGACTTAAACACATTAGTTTTTGATGCTTTCATATCAAAAAAACAAGTTTAAACAATCAATAAACTTTACTTAATCTTGGCGTGAAATCCTAATAGAGAACCACAAGTTTTCTACAAAAAATCTTGTTGTTCGAGTTAATAGAGAGGAGAATATTTCTAACATGGCTAAGAACGTTATTATTATGATCGGCGACGGTATGGGTTGGGAAATGGCCCGTGCTGGCGCGATTGCGAAGACCGGAGAATCTTACACTTCTGGAGTCGGAGAAGGTTTAAGCTTTCAAGAACTCGATGGCTACTCATTTGTTACGACTTACGGGACAACGATTGCCCCGGGTAGCGAAGAACCCGTTCCGGCTAATCGAGTTTTCAACACAAGTAATAGCGCTCTTTATGGTTCAGGTTCCAACCTAACAGGAACAAACCCCCTTCGCCCTGACTTCGTATTTGAGCCAGATTTCAATCCAGGAATTGATGCGAGTGGCGGCGCTGTAAACCCCGGTACTACAGCCATTGGTAACTTAGTCGGTTATGATCCTGAGCGGGGCGGAATTAACCCTTGGACTCCCGGTAACGATCCTGAATATATTAAGTACAGCTATCCTGACTCTGCCAACACCGCAACTACAATTTATACCGGAGTTAAAAGCTACAATAGCGCGATTGGCGTTGATATCTACGAGGAACCCTTAGAATCGATTCTGCAAATTGCTGCTGATTCAGACAAATCTACAGGTTTAGTTGCTTCTGTTCCCATTGATCACGCGACCCCAGGTGCGGCGGCGGCTAACGTCAACCGTCGTAATAAATATGACAGCGAGTTCCCCACGCTTGATAGCATCCTTCAGCAAGAACTCCGCATTTACAAACCCACTGTACTTTTAGGCGGTGGTCATCCCCTCTCCACCCCAGAAGATCCTCTCCCTGGAGAAGTTGAACCACCTTCGGACAATACCTTTATCTTGGAGTCAACTTACAAAGAACTGAGTGAAAACCCCACAGATAACGTTTACGGCTACACGTTCTTAGAGCGTGGAGAGGATGCCGCAGCCGTTTTAGCGGAGACTGCCGCAGAAATTGATCCCAACCAGGGAGAACGGTTACTGGGTCTGTACGGCGCCCGAGGACAAAATGGTAACTTACCCGTTAGTTCGGCTGATGGTGACTACAGCACAACCGGGTTGGATATGTTCTCCCTGTTTAGTTCAGCCCAGGCTGGTAGTCCTAACAATATTACCCCTGGTGTTCCCAACCCAGACACCGAGCGCCCCCTTCTCCCTGGAGAAACCGATGAATCCTTTATTGCTCGGGAAATCAACGAAAACCCCACGCTACAAGATTTAACGGAAGCCGCTTTAGAGGTTCTAGGCAAAGACAAAGATGGTTTCTGGTTAATGGTTGAAGCGGGAGATATTGACTGGTCTGCCCATGATGACAACATGGATAATTTGATCGGTACAATGCTGGACTTTGATAAATCAGTTCAGAGTGTCATGGATTGGATTGAGGAGAATGGGGGATGGGAAGAGAACCTGCTGGTTGTCACTGCTGACCACGACCATTATCTTACCTTAAGCCCCGATTTCCCTGAACTGTTGGCAACTGAAGGTGCTGAAGCTTTAACCTATGAGTTGCATACTCCAGAGGAATCCGGTCAATATTGGGGTTCTGACCCAGAGGTTAAGTATGGCTGGGGTAGTCACACGAACCGTCCCGTACCTGTTTATTATCAAGGCGAGGGTTCTGAGGTACTTGATAGTTTGGTGGGTGAAGGCTACAACAGTTATGGCTTCGAGATTCCTGGTTTGCCTAATCACGTTGATCAGACTCACATCTTCCAGACGATGGCTGCTGCGGTCACAGGAACCGATAATTACATCAACGGTTCTCAAAATGCTGAGACCTTCGTGGGTGAAGCTGGCAATGACTTGATCATCGCTCTGGGTGATAATGATACGGTTGCAGGTTTGGGTGGAGATGATTTAATATACGGCGGCTACGGTAACGATGTTCTACGCGGTGACGAGAACGAACGTTCTCCGGGTGGTTCAGAAGGCGGCGATGACATGATCTATGGCGGTGCAGGTGACGACCGGATTGGCGGTAAAGGCGGTAATGACAAACTTTACGGCGATGATGGCGATGATCAAATTTGGGGCGATGATGGTGATGACCTCTTGCATGGCGGCTTCGGGAATGATACCCTAACAGGCGATGATTTCTCTGGAGGTCAAGGCGCTGATACGTTTGTTTTGGCTTTGGGAGAAGGAACAGACACCATTACGGACTTCGAGTTAGGAATAGATAAGTTGGCTTTAACCGCAGGTTTGACTTTTGAACAGTTGTCAATAACGGCTTCGGGCAGTAACGCTTTAATTTCTGTCGGAGATGAAAGGCTCGCGATTTTAAACGGCGTTGAAGCAGTGGGTTTGATTGAGAATTCGGCTGCAACATTTGCTCAGATTTAATGGGTTTTAGTTTAGCCGAGGATTGTTAGTTCGTAGTTTGTCGGATGGGTCAGATAGTTAAGTTAATGATCTAATTCATTAATTTTTCGCTCTGACTCATCCAAAACTTAAACTTGTGCAATCCTTTGTCTAACTGTATTAACTCATAATTCGTATACTCAATTTTCCCGGTTTCGTCTAGAAGCGGGGGATTTGAGCTGTTTAATTTTATAAATCAAATCAGATTTAGATTATATCATGCTTCTCCAAATAAATTCAAGATAAAAATCATTAATTTTAGTTTTTTTGAGGAGAGTAAATTCATCAGTTTTTTTTCAAAAACTTTAACCCAATTTAATGGTTTCATAATTCTATCTTAAACTTCAAATGGTACCTTAAGGCTTTGAGTCTGATCAAAATATTTGTTCTCAATCAAATTACAGGCTAGTTTTTTTACTGCGATCATGTTCAACAGAAAAGAGACTGTAAAAAGTGTCCGTTTCAATGATTAAAGTAAAAAAAAATTGATAAGTCTGGGTGCAATGACCAACAACCTTAAAACGGATCTCAGTCGAAAATATCGGATGATATTTATACGAAGAAGCAGAGATATTTGTTTCTCATGTTCTTCCTTGTAGGTATCTGTTTCGTTAACGCCTTTACTCAATTCATACGACGCGATTCATCTACCCAAAATTATGGAAAACATCAAACTCGTTGGTTTTGCATCACTTCCGGCTGATACCTTTGCAGAAGGGCCGCCTGCGGGTGGAAATAATGGCAACGGTGAACCTGTTTCTGGAAATGGCAGAACAGGCCCTTTTGATGGGCAACCCGTTCAAGGATTTAGTGGGGTACAATTTGCCCCAGGAAGCGACGGAAATACCTTCTGGTTTCTCTCAGATAACGGTTTTGGGAATATAGCAAATAGTTCCGATTATTTACTGCGTCTCTATCAAGTTGATCCGAATTTTGTGGGAACAGAAAACGGCGATGCGAGTGTAGAGGTTCAGGGTTTTGTACAACTATCTGACCCTAACAATTTAGTTCCCTTTGAAATTATCAACGCAGGAACAGAAGACCGTTTCTTAACCGGAACAGACTTTGATATTGAGTCCATTGTTGTCGAAGGAGATAGCATTTGGATAGGCGATGAATTCGGCCCCTATCTGTTAGAATTTAACTTAGATGGAGAACTCCAACAAGCACCCATTGCGACTCCCAATATTCCCACCCTCAACACCTTAAACGGACAAGAACCCATCGTTATCGGACATCGGGGTGCCAGTGGAGAGCGTCCTGAACACACATTAGAAGCTTATAAATTAGCCATTGAACAGGGTGCTGATTTTATCGAACCGGACTTAGTTTCAACTAAAGATGGTGTATTAGTTGCGCGTCACGAAAACGAAATTTCCGGTACAACTGATGTTTCCGAACGTCCAGAATTTGCCGATCGTTTTGCCACTAAAATCATCGATGGTCAGGAAATTAGCGGTTGGTTTACTGAAGATTTTACCCTCGAAGAACTCAAAACCCTCAACGCTAAAGAACGCATTCCTGAACTACGCGGAACTGACTTTGATAATGATGGGTTAAAAGTTCCCACATTGGCGGAAGTGATCGACTTAGTTAAACAAGTTGAAGCCGAAACCGGGAAGCAAATTGGCATTTATCCTGAAACCAAACATCCGACTTATTTCGACAGTATTGATCTTTCCCTCGAAGAACCGTTAATCAACACATTAGTTGAGAACGAATTTACCGATCCAAACCGGATTTTTATTCAGTCTTTTGAAGTCGGTAATCTTCAAGACCTGCACAATACCATTATGCCAGAAGCGGGAGTTGATATTCCCTTAGTCCAGTTAATTGGTGGCGGTGGTGCGCCCTATGACTTCATTGAAAATGGCGACGGGCGCACTTATTCTGATTTAATTACCCCCGAAGGTTTGGCGGAAATTGCCACTTATGCTGATGGAATTGGACCTTCTAAACGGCGCATTATTCCGGCGGTAACTGTTGATAATGACGCCAATGGTGAACCCGATGATCTCGATGGAGATGGACAAATTACCGATGCCGATCGCGTACTCGGTGAAGCCACTTCTTTAATTGATGAAGCCCATGATGCGGGTTTGTTAGTTCATCCCTATACTTTACGCAATGAAAGCGTCTTTTTAGCCTCTGATTATAACGGAAATCCCGAGGTTGAATACGAACAATTCATTCAATTAGGTGCCGATGGTTTCTTTACAGATTTCCCATTAACAGGTGATCAAGTTCGCGATCAAATTGTTGGGGAAAATGTGCGGGCGCCGCAAAATGCTGATTTACAATTTAATAGTTTATCGGGTGAAGCACCTTTAGTTATCGCCCACCGAGGCGCGAGTGGAGATCGTCCCGAACACACTTTAGAAGCCTACAAACGGGCGATCGCACAAGGCGCAGATTTTATTGAACCGGATTTAGTTCCGACGAAAGACGGCGTGTTAATTGCCCGTCACGAGAATGCTTTAGCAACGGTTCAACTCGATGAAAATGGTAACATTGTTCTCGATGAAAATGGCAATCCCATTATTACTTCAGAAACAACAAATGTTGCCGAATTAGAACAGTTTGCTGATCGTTTAACGGTTAAAGAAATTGATGGAGATCTCTATGGCGGTTGGTTCTCCGAAGACTTTACGTTAGCCGAAATTAAGCAATTAAAAGCACGAGAACGCATTCCAGGTGTTCGTCCTGAGAATACCGAATTTAACGATCAATTTGAAGTTCCCACGCTGTCAGAAGTGATCGACTTGGTAAAACAAGTTGAAGCCGAAACCGGGAAAACGATTGGCATTTATCCCGAAACAAAACACCCAACGTTCTTTGAAAAAGAGGGAACGTTCTTAGATGGAACTCCCATCAATATTGATACCTCTGAAATTCTGGTAGACACGTTAGTTGAGAACGAATTTACCGATCCGAGTCGGATTTTTATTCAATCTTTTGAGATTGAAAACCTACTCGAACTCCAAACCGAATTTTTACCGGAAGCGGGAATTGATATTCCCTTAGTTCAGCTTTTAGGTGACTTTACCTTATCCGAAGGAAGCTTCTCTTTCCCCTACGATGTTGTCTACAACTTTGGCGAAGGAAACGTTAATGCGACTCCCGAAGTTTATGCCGATTTCCCCATAGAATTTTCCGCAGAAACCGACTACGGAAAGTTAGCTAATCCCGAAGTAATTGACTACATTGGTTCGGCTTACGCGGAAGGTTTGGGACCCTGGAAAAATAGCTTCATTTTGCGCGAAAGTATTGCTGAACCTGTTGATGGAAATGGTGATGGAAATGCACAAATTACCTCTCAATTAACTGGAGAAATTCTCCCGTTAGTAGACTGGGCGCATGATGCGGGAATGCAGGTTCATCCCTACACCTTGCGAATTGAAGAAAACTTCTTAACGTTGAACCCAGATGGTACTCCTCAAACCTTAGAAGATGAAGTTCGTCAACTAACTGAAATTGGTGTGGATGGGTTCTTTATTGACAACCCCGTTGTCGGACGAATTGTGGTGGATCAAGAGATTGAACTGCCCAATTTAAGCACCTCTCGCGGCTTTGAAGGGATGGCGTATAGTCCTGATTTAACCACATTATATCCTCTGTTAGAAGGCTCTGTAACAGGCGATCCAGAGAACGCTTTACGCATCTATGAATTCGATGTTGAATCTTCATCTTATACGGGTTTAGTGGGTTTCTATCCTACCGATGTTCCGGGTCATGCGATTGGTGATTTTACCCCCATTAATGAAACTGAGTTTCTCGTGATTGAACGGGATAATAATCAAGGAGAAGCCGCAGCATTCAAGAAGATCTTCAAGATAGATATTTCTCAAGTCGATGACAACGGCTTTGTTGAAAAAGAAGAACTCGTTGATCTGTTGAATATTGCTGACCCAGATGACCTCAATGGTGATGGTGAAACGACCTTTAGTTTCCCGTTTGTCACCATTGAAGATGTGTTAGTTCTTGATGAGAAAACAATTCTGGTTGCTAACGACAATAACTATCCCTTTTCTGTGGGTCGTGGGCCAGATATTGACAACAATGAAATCATCCAACTCGAACTTGATGAACCGCTTAATCTTGATCCGCGTTTAGGAGTTCCTTCTACTACGGTTGAACCCACTGATGGAGACGATATTTTAGCAGGTTCAGCGAATAGTGATATTATTGCAGGTCTTCTCGGTAATGATGTCATTAACGGAGGTGACGGTGATGATATTCTGCGAGGGGATTTAAACAGTCGTTCTCCCGGTGGTTCTATTGGTGGAAATGATACCATTTCTGGCGGTTTGGGTAACGATCAAATTGGCGGAAAAGGCGGAAATGATCTGCTATTTGGTGATGAAGGAGATGATTTAATTTGGGGCGATGATGGCGATGATATCATTCGTGGAGGTCTAGGAAATGACACCTTAACAGGGGATGATTTCTCTGGTGGTCAAGGTTCCGATACATTCATTTTAGCTGTGGGTGAAGGAACCGATACCATTGTTGATTTTGAACTGGGAATAGATGTCATTGCTTTAGCCAATTTAACGTTTACTGACCTTAATTTAACCTCCGAAAATGGCAATACTTTAATCACATTTGGCGATGAAGTTTTAGCCCGGGTTGGAGGTGTTGACGTTAGCAGTTTCACCCAAGATTCATTCACTTCCGTTTAATTAATTCTCCCCATTAACAATTAATTCCCCCTCGCTTTCTAGGAGAGGGGGCTAGGGGGAGAGGTCAAACCCTCCCTTTTTAAGGGGGGATTAAGGGCAGCAGGGGGGATTGGAGAGGGGGTTAGAGGGAGAGGTCAAACCCTCGCCTTAATTAATTCTCCCAATTAATAACTAATTCCCCCTCGCCTTCTAGGAGAGGGGGCTAGGGGGAGAGGTCAAAACTTTTGCGGCGATTTTTTCTAGTTTAAAGGACGTTAATTCAAAAATGACTACAACTTATAATTCTTCTTTTCCCAACGGCGTTGCAAGTGGGGATGTAACGCAGAATTCTGCGGTTTTATGGACAAGAAGTGCAATTTCAGGAGATGTTACCTTTGAGTATTCAACCGATCCAAATTTTAATGCGATCGCTGGAACTTTAACAACAACCGTCACTGATTCCACAATTCCGGTTAAAGTAGAACTGACAGACTTAACGCCAGGAACTCAATACTATTATCGCGTTACAAATAGCGTTGGAGAAACCCTAGAAGGCGATTTTCCAACCTCAGCAGAAGCGGGAGTTTATGCAGGTTTAAACTTTGGGGTTTCAGGAGATTGGCGAGGCGAATTAGCACCTTATCCCGCTATTAATAATGTCGCCGAACAAGACTTAGATTTCTTCGTTGAACATGGGGATACAATTTACGCAGATATTGGTTCTCCCGCCGTGTTGAACCCTGATGGAAGTCGCAAAGAACAAGTTGAAACCTTAGACGAATATCGCGCTAAACATAATGAGGTTTATTCTGAACGTTTTGGGTTGAATACTTGGGCTGATTTACGCGCGGCTACCCCAATTTTAGCAACTATTGATGATCACGAAGTTACGAATGATTTTGCGGGAGGTGCGCCGGCGAGTTCCGATGAACGTTTTCCTGAAACTGTAGGCTTAATTAACGATACCCAACTGTTCGAGAATGGCTTACAAACCTTTCAAGAATATAACCCCCTGCGTGATGATTTCTACCCGCAAAGTAGCGATGAACGCACCGACGGAGAACGCAAACTTTACCGTTATAACACCTATGGAAATGATGCGGCGGTGATGGTTTTAGATACGCGATCTTTTCGGGATGAAGCAATAGAACCACCTGCTGATTTTACCAATCCTGAAGAAGTCGCACGGGTTCTCGCAGAAACTTTAACTCAGGATATCACACTATTAGGTGAGGTACAATTATCGGATTTAAAACAGGATTTACTCGCCGCAGATGAAGCGGGAATGACCTGGAAGTTTGTCATGGTTCCCGAACCCATTCAAAATATTTTTCCGGGTATCAATACCGATGCGTTTGAAGGCTACGGAAAAGAACGGACTGAGATTTTAAAATTTATCACCGAAAATGACATTGATAATGTTGTTTTTGTGGCGGCGGACGTTCACACAACGTTTGTTAATAATGTGACCTATCAAGAAGTTCCCTTTGGCGAACAAATTCCCACAAATGTCTTTGAAATTACCACAGGTGCAGTAGCGTTTGATGCACCAACCGGGGAATTCTTAGGCAATCTATTTGTTGGTGGAAATCCTGAGTTAGAAGCCTTTTACAATTCCCTTCCCATTGCACCCGATACGGATGATGAAATCAATGATAAAGATGATTTTGTCAAGCAAGCAGTAAACAATCAACTGTTAACCCCGTTAGGGTTTGATCCGTTAGGTTTGGATAATAATTTACCCCAAGCAGAAGGATTAATTGATGCGGAATTAATCCAAGGGGATTATTTTGTCGGACATACCTATGGTTGGACGCAGTTTGATATTAACCCTGAAACCCAACAATTAACCGTTACAACCTACGGAATTGAAGCTTACAGCGAAGATGAACTCTTAGCCAATACAGAGACAATTCTCAGCCGCGAACCTCAAATTGTTAGCCAGTTTGTTGTTAATCCTGAACTTCCTAAACCCTTAGATATTTTACTCGTTAATGATGATGGGTATCAAGCAGAAGGGATTAATATTCTGTATGATCAACTCACCGCAGCCGGATATAATGTGACGTTAGTTGCACCGAAAGAACAACAAAGCGGAACCGGAACATTTATTAACGTTGACCAAATTTTCCAACCCACAGAAGTTGTTAATTTTGAACCCAATAAATGGTATGTTGATGCAAGTCCCACTGTTACAACTTGGGCAGGTTTAGATTATATTCTCGCTGAAAATGAACCAGATTTAGTCATTTCTGGTATCAACGAAGGAGAAAACGTTGGGTCGAATGTGGCGATTTCTTCGGGAACAGTCAGTGCGGCTTCGGCTGCAATTCAACGGGGAATTCCTGCCATTGCGGTTAGTGCGGGTGTGGGTTCCGATGAAACAGAATTAAATCAAGCTTACAATATTGGGGCAGAATTTATCGTTGATTTAGTTAAACAGCTTGAGAATTCTTCTCCCGATCTTCTTCCCGAAGGTGCAGGATTAAATGTGAATATTCCCGCAAATTTTGCCGAGGGCGTTGAGGGAATTCAAGGAGTGGCTTTTACCCAGTTAGATGAAGTTGGAACCATTGATTTTAGCTTCGGTGAACTTCCCGAAAATTTTGGCGGAGGTGTTGGGTTTAAAGTCGATTTTGCCGATAAAATTACACCTGATGAGATTACTAATTCTCAGTCAGAAGGCGAACGGTTTCTTTCGGGATTTATTACCGTTACTCCCATTGATGGAGATTGGACGGCTGGCGAATTGGTGCGTCAAAATTTGTCTGAACGCTTGGAAAATGCACCGGAAGATGCAACTGCAACTCCTCTCGATATTCTGATTACCAATGATGACGGTTTTGATGCAGAAGGAATAACAGTTCTCTATGAAAATTTAACCGCAGCAGGTCATAATGTCACCTTAGTTGCACCCAAAGAACAACAAAGCGGAACCGGAACATTAATTAACGTTGACAAAATTTTCCAACCTGCTGAAATTGTTAATTTTGCACCCAATCAATGGTATGTTGATGGCAGTCCCCGAGTCACAACTTGGGCGGGATTAGATTACATTTTGGATGAAAAACCTGATTTAGTTATTTCAGGGATTAATGAAGGGGAAAATATCGGCCCTGGCGGTGCAGTTTCTTCGGGAACGGTGAGTGCAGCCGTAACGGGTTTATTGCGGGATGTTCCTGCAATTGCAATTAGTGCGGGGATTGATTTTGTTGATGAAACCAAGACCAGCGAAGCCTATGAAATTGGGGCGGATTACGTTGTAGATTTGATCGCCCAACTGCAAGCAACCCAAGGGGAAGATACAACTATTTTACCCGAAGATATTGGTTTAAATATCAATATTCCGGTTCGTTTCCCCGCAGGAGTTGAAGAAATTCAAGGCGTAAAATTCACCGCATCCGATGATATTTCACCTTTTGATATTCGCTTCGGCGAACTTCCAGAAGGCGGTGCAGGGTTGCAATTTTTCCCGACAGAATTACCCTCAGATGTGGAAATTGATCCCTTATCTGAAGGCGGACAATTCCTATCAGGATTTATCACCGTTACCCCGCTTAATGGGGACTGGAATGCACCGGAATCAATTAGTCAAGACGTTCGAGAATTAATTTCTCCTCTCCTTTCAAGTGTTGAACCGACTGATGGGGATGATGTTTTAATTGGTTCTCCAGAAAATGATATTATTGCAGGTCTTATCGGTAACGATTTGATTTATGGCGGTGACGGCGATGATATTCTTAGAGGTGATTTAAACAGTCGTTCGACCGGTGCTTCTATTGGTGGAAATGATACGATTTCTGGCGGTTTAGGAAATGATCAAATTGGTGGAAAATCCGGAAATGATCAACTGTTTGGTTCGGATGGTGATGATTTAATTTGGGGCGATGATGGCGATGATTTGATGAGCGGTGGTTTAGGAAATGACACCTTAACAGGGGATGATTTCTCTGGTGGTGAAGGAACAGACACCTTCGTTTTAGCTGTGGGTGAAGGAACTGATACCATTGTTGATTTTGAAGTCGGAATTGATGTCATTGCTTTAGCCAATTTAACGTTTACTGACCTCAGTTTAACGTCCGAAAATGGCAATACTTTAATCACTTTTGGCGATGAAACGTTAGCCATTCTAGAGGGGGTTGAGGTGCTTTCTGAATCGGCATTCTCAATCGTTTAATACCCGGAATAAATAAAACCCCGGTTTCTCAAAGAGGCCGGGTTTTTTGATGTCATATTTTTATCTCTCCTTTAAACTGTTAAAATATACAATATGAATGAACACCAAACTTGAATTAATGACCTCTTCTCAACCGCGATCTGGATATACTTTACCTGTGTTTGCTTGTGCTGCCGCTCTTGCCGCATTAAAACATATACATGAAAGCAATCAATCTCTAAATACTGTTGAACTTGATTTAATTGAACCGCCCCAAACGGTTGAAATTCCGATTGAACAAGTTGCAACTCTCAAACCTAATACCGCCTTAGCCATCACTCGTTCTGATCCGGGAGATAATTTAGATTTAACCCGCAATACTCCGATTTGGGCGATGGTTGAATTTATCGAAAATGCTGTTAAAACTCCCTCAGAATCCTCTAATATTATCTCACCAACCGACGAACAAATTACTTTAATCGGAGGTGAAGGAATTGGTTATGATAAAAACAGTGGGAATGCCGCAATTTATAGCTATGCTAAACGGTTATTTAAAGAAAACTTAGAACGACAACTCAAACCCACAGACAGAATACAAATTACCATCATCTTACCCGTTGGTCGTCAACTGGCAAAACGAACCTCAAACGAAGCCTTTGGAATTGTAGAAGGCTTATCCCTATTAGGCACAACAGGCATCTCCCAGCCCCTCAGTTCACCGGGACAATTAGAAGCCTATTGCCAGGAGTTAGAACAACTTGCTACTCAGTATAAATCCCTCGTTTTTTGTATTGGAGAAAATGGTTTAGATCTCGCCCAACAACTCGGAGTTCCACCCGAACAAACCATTAAAACCGCTAATTGGTTAGGGCCAATGTTAGCCGCAGCCGGACTCGCTGGAATCGAATCTATTCTATTATTTGGCTATCATGGAAAATTAATCAAGTTAGCTGGGGGAATCTTTCACACCCATCATCATCTCGCCGATGGACGCCTAGAAATCTTAACCGCTCACTGTGCTAACTTAGGCTTACCAACCGAAAAATTACAGACTATTTTCCACTGTGAAACCGCCGAAGCGGCATTAAACTTCCTGCAAAGCCTTGATCAGAGTTCCGCCTTACAAAATTTTAGCTGGGTAGAGCAAGTTTATGGATCGATCGCATCGACCATAGACCAAAAATCAGAAGCATATATCCGCGATCGCATACAGCGTCAGGTGATGGTGGGTTCCGTACTCTTTGATCGCAAGCGCAAAATAGTCATAAAAAGTGCAGCAGGCGATACACTTTTAGCGAAAATTTGCTATTCTAGTCAAAATAATCACTCGCTCTAATCAGTCGGAAAACCGAGTTTTTGCTTAAGCTGGAATCACAGCCGAAAAGATTCTGGGGTTCGGTTCTCCAAACCCCGATGAAACAGCAACTCGTAACTTAGCTTCTGGGACTTCCCAGACAACGGTTTTGATCTGTTCCTCGCTCAGTAGGTAACAGAAAGCACCCTCTCTATTTGCTGAAATAGGCGGACATAGAGAGGGTCTGGTTATAGTTATCCAAGTTCTTATTTATTCACCACTCTCAACGTCGATATGGCTCCCCAGACCGAGACACTAACTCAACCCCAATCGAACAACCCTACTGTTGGGGAAGTAAACCGACAAATGATCGTAATCCTTGATTTCGGTTCTCAATATTCAGAGCTAATTGCTCGCCGCATTCGAGAAACAGAAGTCTATTCCGAAGTCATCTCCTATCGCACCACCGCCGAACAACTCGCTACCTTAAACCCCCAAGGTATTATACTATCTGGCGGCCCTAATTCGGTCTACGATCAAGGTGCGCCCCATTGCGATCCCGAGATCTGGAACCTGGGTATTCCCATTTTGGGCGTCTGTTATGGGATGCAATTGATGGTACAACAGCTTGGCGGCCAAGTCGAACGCGCTCAACGCGCCGAATACGGGAAAGCCTCTCTGTTTATTGACGATCCTACTGATTTACTCACCAACGTCGAAAATGGCTCAACCATGTGGATGAGTCACGCCGACTCCTGTACTCAGTTACCCACTAGCTTTGAAATTCTCGCCCATACAGAGAATACACCCTGTGCGGCGATCGCAGAACACGAACGGAAACTCTACGGAGTCCAGTTTCATCCCGAAGTTGTTCACTCCGTTGGCGGTTTAGCCCTCATTCGGAATTTCGTCTATCACATTTGCCACTGTCAACCCACTTGGACAACCGAAGCCTTTGTCGAAGAAGCCATTCGGGAAGTTCGCGCCAAAGTCGGCGATAAACGGGTATTACTAGCGCTTTCTGGTGGGGTTGACTCCTCAACTTTAGCGTTTTTGATGCACCGTGCTATTGGTGATAATCTCACCTGTATGTTTATTGATCAAGGGTTCATGCGGAAATACGAACCCGAACGCCTGGTTAAACTCTTTGAAGAACAGTTCCACATTCCCGTACAATACGTTAACGCCCGCGAACGGTTTCTCACCAAACTTCAAGGCGTGACAGACCCCGAAGAAAAACGTAAAATTATCGGTCACGAATTTATCGAAGTCTTTGAAGAAGAATCAAGCCGACTCGGGCCATTTGATTATCTTGCTCAAGGAACCCTTTATCCCGATGTGATCGAGTCCGCCGATACAAATGTTGATCCGCAAACCGGGGAACGAGTCGCCGTTAAGATCAAGAGTCATCATAACGTTGGCGGTTTACCCAAAGATTTACGCTTTAAACTGATTGAACCCCTGCGGAAACTGTTTAAAGATGAAGTTCGCAAAGTCGGACGTTCCATTGGTTTACCCGAAGAAATTGTGCGCCGTCATCCTTTCCCTGGCCCCGGATTGGCCATTCGGATTATCGGTGAAGTCACGCCTGAACGTCTGCGAATTTTGCGAGATGCTGATTTTGTCGTTCGAGATGAAATCAATAAGCAAGGAATTTACCACGATTTTTGGCAAGCTTTTGCTGTGTTACTTCCGGTTCGCAGTGTTGGCGTCATGGGAGATCAACGCACCTACGCTCATCCAGTGGTTCTACGGTTTGTCTCCAGTGAAGATGGGATGACAGCCGACTGGTCACGGGTTCCCTATGATTTATTAGAAATCATCTCAAACCGCATGGTAAATGAGGTAGAAGGGGTTAACCGGGTCGTTTATGATATTACCTCTAAGCCGCCTGGAACCATCGAATGGGAATAAAAACCCAGACGAAATAGACGCTGTAGGGGCGGGTTTTTACAGTGAACAGTGAACAGTGACCAGTGACCAGTGACCAGTGAACAGTGAACAGTGAACAGTGACCAGTAACCAGTGAACAGATAATATTGAGAACTGTGTAACTGTAAACTGTAAAAGCTGGTAACAGATAACTGATAACTGTAAACTGTAAAAGCTGGTCACTGTATAACTGATAACTGTAAACTGTAAAAACCTGCCCCCTCTAGGCAACAGCCTTTCAGTCACCCGTTAACAATGAACTGTTTTTTCCCTTTTGGATGATTGTCTGTTGCCTTTTCCCTCTAATTTTTAGACTAATATCCGCTTTCCGCAAAACGTTAAGAAAAATTCAGAGAGAGCTTAAGAACAGGTTATACTTTGTGGAAAATCTCAAAAAGTTTGTGGAAAAGTGGAAAAGTTTTGTGGAAAACTTAAGTCGAGTCAGGAGAATCAATGACTAAATGACTGACTAATTCGTGATCAAGCATTGAAAATTCTATGGATTATAAAACAGCCCGTAACTTCCTGATTACTCAAGGAAAAGCCCTAGAAACCCAAAAAAACCCCGATGCTTTTCTGCTCCGCCTCAAGCAGGGCTTGCCACCAATACCCGGTCAACTCACGTCTATTTTGTTAGCGTTGAAAATAGTCTTTGATGGGGCTAAAGACAGTTCTACCCTAGAACGAGAATTGGTTTCTGCTTTGTATCAGTTGGCTCTAGAAAGCCACCTCCTGTTTGAAGAAGGTCGTAGTCGGGGCATCGAATGGCCGCCGTTGTTGAAAGAAGATATCAAACGAGTGCGTTTGGCGGTAGGGAGTATTTTTTCAAGCCAGTGGCTTTAAAAAACGGGTGGTTGATTTAGGCTATTTGTTTAGAGACTTGACATCCTCCCCCGTCAAACGCTACGCGCTATGACTGGAGATTCCTAACTTCACAGTCAAGATTTCCTGCTTTCTAGACACTTGACTAGACAAAGTTTCCTTCGCCCCCGTCAGCCCGTCTCCACAGGCATTTTCTTTAATGTCCACGATCTGCCCGACCGCAGACAGTGCTTCGGCAAGCCCAGCAACACCTCGATTTCTGACAACTTCAGCACTTACCAAAAATTGCCGCACACGCCTCTGCCTTTTAGGTATGGGGATATAAGGCTCTTTCTAATGCTATAATAACTCTACTGGCAGGGTATTCAACCAGTTGAAAAACCCAGCATCTAATCGATGCAATGAACCTTGAAAACTTAAGGTATGGGGTTCTTGCCAGGAATGCTTTGGCCATATAAAACCTTAAAGCACCAAGTACAGAGAATCAAGCATTTTTTTCTCAAGTACGGTAGGGCATACCGAAACTATCTCTGAAATGAGATGAACGACTGGGGAGACTCACCCCTCTGGAGTAGGTTAGGAAACTAGCTTGCTGTAAGGGTTGTCAATGAATCAGTAATCCAAAGCCGTGAGGCTTGGAGAATCCCCTTTCTTTAGAAATGGGGAGTATGTCAATACATCTCTCGACCCAATGTATCCGCATTCAGGACAATGATGAACCCTAACATCCAAAGTCTTTTTCCCAGTGTGCGCTCCACATTGAGAACATTGTTGGGAAGTTCCATCCTTATTCACCTTCGCAAAGTAGACATCCCGCTTCCAACATACCCATTGCAGGATTTCAATGAATTGTCCAAATCCGGCATCAGCCGCGGGTTTAGACAGCATTCCCCTTTGCCAAGACCGGAAGTTAATATCTTCTACAAAGATCATTCCTGCGCCATCACACAACGGCAAACATCGAGAGTCTGTTCAATCATCTCTGTCTGCTGTTGGCTTGGTTCTAATTTGTACTCGTAGGTCAGAGTAAGCATTGGCTTTGTGTAAGTCGCCGGAGCTAATTTTAGCAAACTCTACACAAAATTGCTGCTTATGTAAGGATTTCGGTGCGGACGTTTTTTGTTGGTCACGATTCATCTCACCGCTAAACCTTCGGCTATAGCGCAGGGCTGTTTCATTCTCGGTTCAAAAATGCGATCGCCAAATCTTAAAAGCCTTTCTCTGTAAAGAAAAGGAGGATTATTTCAACAGTTTTGATATTTTCTGTTTAAATAGAGCCTAAAACTTGCCCCCCATCAAAGGTTTAGCGATCGCAAAATTTTAGAATGAAACGGCCCTGTCGGCTATAGCGGGAGTCCTCACGTGACATTTAAGATAGATTTTTGAGAGAACCCGCTCCTACCACTGGTAACTGGTTCTCATTCCTCGCTTTCAGTTGGTACAGTAGGGTGTAATATCTTCCCCACATTCATCAGCTAGGTAACACAACGCTCGAAACCGTAAGCCAACAACTTCCTCATAAACGGGGTTGAGTTTGCATAAGGGGGGAATATGAACCAGAACTCGACCTCTGAACTGAATTTTACGCTCAAAAGGGCATTGAGACGGAATCAGTTGACATAAAAGCTTGGCGAGTTTAGGATCTTTAATCTCAATATTCTCTAGCCACTGTCGGAGGGGTTTGAGAGGGGCTAATTGAGGCTTTGAACTCAGGAACCGCTTTAAGCTGTTTGAGATGCCTTCAGAGGCATTTTGTCCGTGAGATTTCACCCGACTAGCTAGAGCTAGATGGGGCATTGTATAATATGCGATATTCATTAGTTAACTCATCCTATGCCGACAAAATGCAAGTGACTCCTGCTATTAGGGTCTACAGCACTTTATCGATCAGATCCGAATAGCAATGTGAGATTGGGTGAGGAGTGAACCCGCTAAATCTTGGAGATGCTGAAGTCCATCAGAGGAAAAACTTAGGTGGTGAAGCAACAGCATGACAACTCCCATGAACCATCTTGCCCTATTAGGAGAGATTTATGTCGTTATTTGAATCAAAACTATAAATAAAATCTATATATTAGATAAACTATTTATATCTTTTAGGGGTTGACAAAAATTATTTTGTTTTTTCTGTATCTAAAATAACATAAATTATCTTGATCGTCAAACCCAAAATAGGTTACAGGGGACAGCGCGTTCCTTGCGGCGGTCACTGGTTACTGTTCACTCTCTTACAAACTTTGCTAAGATTGCAAAGTTCCTCTCTTGCAAACTTCCTACAACGCGGGGAACCCGCGCAACGGAGTTTGCGCTTCTTGACGGAAACCGCCAAGATCGGACTTTGCGCTACCGACTATTCCGCCGGGTCCCAAGTTTGCGCTGGTCACTGGTCACTGGTCACTGTTCACTGTTCACTGTTCACTGTTTGCTGATATTGTGAATCCTTGTTCTCTAGGCAATTAAAATAGAAAAATCAAAAGTCAGCACTCAGAAGTCAGCAGGTGGCAAATGCCAGAAGAATCAACCTCCCTAGCCTTCCCTTTAGAATCAACATCTCGCCCAAAACCCCCAGCCAAATCTCAGTTCGGACTATTCGCCATCTTTAGAGCATATCCCGAATTTAGGCGGGGAAATCGCTTATACGCCCTCGAACGCTTTGAAGCGGCATTTTTCCACTATGACCAAGCCATTCAATACAAGTCAGACTGGTATGCAGGTTGGCTGAGACGCGGAAACGCTCTGAGAAAGATGCAACGCTACAAAGAAGCATTGGCTTCCTATGATCATGCCATCAAAATCAAACCCAAAGATTATTGGGGATGGACATTTCGCGGGATCACCTTATCAAAATTAGAACGCCATTCTGAAGCGATCGCCTCCTTTGACAAAGCAATTAAAATCGAACCGGAAAACTTTGAAGCCTGGTACGAACGAGGACTGTCCCTAGAAGCAACTTTTAAATTTCCAGCCGCAGCAGCCTCTTATAAAAGAGCCATTGAGATCAAACCAGATATGTCCGCGATTTGGTACCATCAGGGCAATGCGTTGATGAATGAAGAACGTTACGCCGATGCTGTAGCTTCCTATGATCGCGCCGTACAGTTACAACCCGATAACTTTGAGGCTTGGTTTAATCGCGGCGAAATGCTGATGAACCAATACAAGTATTCCGAAGCCGTTGGTTCTTATGATCGCGCCTTAAAGCTGAGATCCAACAGTTATCAAGCCTGGTTTAATCGCGGGATCGCCTTGCAAAAACAACATAAATACGCGGAAGCTGTCGCCTCCTACGAAAAAGTGATTGAGTTACAACCCCAAGATTATGAAGCCTGGTTTTATAAAGGGATGGCGTTGAAGTTTCACTGGCCGGAAGCTGCTTTGAGTAGTATAGATCAAGCGTTACAAATGAATCCCAACTCTCCGGCGGTTTGGATCAGTCGGGGTCAAATTCTCCTCGATCTCGGACAATATCATTCGGCGATCGCTGCTTTTGATAAAGCCACTCAAATCAATACCCAGTTTCCAGAAGCTTGGCTGGGACGAGGGATGGCGTTGTGTGAGTTGGGACAATATCAAGAGGCGATTATTGCCTATGATAACGCCGTGCAGATTGAACCCGATTTTCTCGAAGCCTGGAACTGTCGCGGTGAAGCCTTAGAACAGTTAGATCGGTACGAAGAAGCGGTGATCGCTTACGATAAAGTATTGATCTTCACCTCTGCTAATCAGACATTAGCCACCAAAGCAGGATTACAACGGGGTGAAGCCTTAGAAAAGCTAGAACGATATTCAGAAGCGATTGTTGCTTATCGAAAAGTCGTTCAACTGCGACCCGATAATTTTGAAGCCTGGGTCAAACTCGGACAAACCAGCGAGAAAGTCGAGCAGTATACTAACGCCTTTGAAGCCTACAGCCAAGCGATTCAAATTTGGCCGGATAACTATTCTGTACACTTGATGCTGGGGAGAGTGTTAGAAGCAACCCACCAATATCAACAAGCGATTACCACCTATGATCGGATTATCCAACGTCAGCCTGACTTTTGTGAAGCTTGGATCAGACGGGGACAAACCTTTGAAGCCTTACAGCGCTACTCGGAAGCCTTTGCTTCTTACGGAGTGGCTTTGGAACTTCAACCCAATCATCCCGAAGCGATCGCCAGACGAAATGGGTTGATGGTTAAACTCAAAGCGGGTAACGGTGCTTAGGAGATTGAGAAGAATGGGCGATCATCTTCTGGTGATGCCCCTCTGTGCAACAATATGGGGTTAGTATTTTGAACGCATGACCCCGCAACAGAAGGCTCAATTCTTCTCAAAGTTCGCGACTTTGCTTAACTGTGGCTTCAGCATCCAAGAGATCATCGACTTATTGGTTCAACAAAGTGATGCTCGATTGGCTCGTTATCTCAATAAAGTCAGTGCAGCCGTTGCTTTGGGAGAAGATCTGGCTTCAGCCCTGGCTCATGCGCCTCGCTACTTTGATCGCTGGACAATTAGCCTGATTCAAATTGCTGACTATAGCGGTGCATTACCAGAAATGTTCTACCGTCTATCTCAAATGGCTCAACAGCAACATTACCGTTCCTGTCTCTACCGTTCGGTGAAAATAGCGGCGATTACCACTTTAGTGAGTGTTTTAGGGTTAATTATTACTCTACTTTATACTTCCGAAAGTCCGATTTTGGTTTGGGTTTTAGTGGCGCTGCTTCTGGCGGGTTTGGGCTTTGTCGCCCCGAAAATGGCACCCCGCTTCCCTTTAATTCGTCGAATTTTTACCGCCCATTCAATGCTTGAGTTAGCAGAACTTGAACTTCCTCTCAATTGTGGTATTCCGGTTTTAACAGCGATTGAACTGGTTCGCGATCGCATTCCCAAGTCTTCAAAAATGTCAGGATCACTCACCATCGCCTTGGGTCAAATTCCAGCAGGTTATAGCTTTAGCCAAACTCTAGAAGGGCGTTTACCTACGATCGCCATTCAAATTATTCGCACCGGAGAGGAAACAGGTCATCTGAATGTGGCATTGCAGAAATTAGCAGATTATTACAATCGACAACTTGAGCAAACGCTGCATTTATTGCAAGCCATTTTAATTCCCATTAGTTTATTAGCGGCTGGCGGTTTAGTTGCATTGTTAGTAATGGAAGCACTGACATCTTTATTGATTTTACTCCCCAATTAGTCAGGATGGAGAGACAGTGAACAGTGACCAGTGACCAGCTTTTACAGTTTACAGTTATCAGTTATCAGTGACCAGCTTTTACAGTTTACAGTTACACAGTTCTCAATATTATCTGTTCACTGTTCACTGGTTACTGTTCACTGGTTACTGTTCACTGGTCACTGGTTACTGGTCACTGTAAACTGTTTAATGTCCTGTGGCCGAACGTCCTTGTCTTCCCAGTTTAACGACAACAAAATAGCCAAAACAAATTAGATACGCCACCAAACCCATCAGTCCGAGAAATCCTAAAAATCCGGGTGTCAAATTCGGATGAAAAATTTCTTTGTACATCCAAGGTGGATCTAACCAAACCCGACAAGCTTGATCGGCAATTAACCCTTTTGTATCTAAAAACGCACACCGTAAAAAGGGAATAAACGCTAAAACACCCAAAATATTGTAAACCGATACCGCCCAACGCCAGGACTTAAAGGTTAACTTGAGAACAGAAGATTGCATATCCTCTAGTTCTTCGTTGAGATCAACCCAGAACCACAGACTCACTGGAATCAAAATTCGCGCTATAATCGAGCTGATAAAGCTCACAGGCAAAGCGGCAATCATTAAGTAAACCGTAATTCCCAGTAAACTCGACACACGCCAATAGATAATCATCAAACGCAGGATGGCATCTATCTTTTGAATAAAAGCCCAAATCAGCAAAATCAAAGGAGCAATGACTGTCAACAGAACCGCTAATCGATAATCCATCCAAACTAAGGATTCCCACACCGGAATATCAGCCAATAGTAAAATATTAAACATTTCCTAACACTTATATTAATCAACTCAAAAGGTAAGCAACTGGCTCGACACTCGTCAAGTTCCAGTTGCTCGCTTGTGCTACAGCCTGTATTCTACTCAAGGAATGTCAGCCTTAGCAGCGTCTAATCTTCATAAACGCGACATTCAGCAGCATCTGGATTATCATCACAGTAGACTTCAAAAGAAGACTTGGGTTTCTTCTGTTTCTGATGAGCCGCTTCTGCTTGTAGCTCCTCGACAACATCCCAAGCGGCTGCACATTCTGCCGAAGTCGCACCTTGAATATCGCAAGCAGCACGAGCTTGTTCGCGCTCCTGTTCAATCAATTCGTCAATATTATTGTTCATTGTTTGTTAGCCTCGATTACATTTTTCTGTACAAGGGTTAAGCCTAACTGAAAACTCTGACGCTATCAAGTTCGGCTATTGCACTAGACTACCTTGCTGAATACACTTAATAATTCTAACGACTATTGCTCAGTGATAACTCAAGCCCAAGTGTCTATTCGGTATTCCTCTTGATTTTTTAAGGTTTGCTGATTGAGATCAACGACAGATGCAGCCCAACCTACGGATCGTCTATATTTCTATATGGAGTAAAGGTCACTCTACAACAGAAAAGTAACCACCCTGGGCAGAACGAGAACGAGAGCGCGATCAGGACGAGGCTTAATTTCTAGATAAGATGAGGCAATCGTGAGCAACAGATCGATATGGGAGAGTCAAGATGGTAGAACCAACAACAGGACAAATGCAATGGGTCAACGCCCTATCAAAACGCCCTTCTTTAGAAGCCGCAATTGAGGAGGTCGTCGAACAGGCTCAACAATCATTACAAGCTTCCCCTGACTTGGGCTTAGTGTTTATCTCCTCTGCCTTTGCCAGTGAATATTCTCGATTGATGCCCCTCCTACAAGAACGACTGAAGATCCCGGCCATTATCGGCTGTTGTGGCGGCGGTATTGTCGGTATGAATCCCCATAGCCAAGCCGAAGAAATTGAAGGGGAACCTGCCTTAAGCCTCTGTTTGGCTCATTTACCCGGTGTGAACGTTCACCCCTTTCATCTGTCTTCTGAAGGACTACCCGATCTCGATAGTCCTCCCCAAAACTGGATTGATTTGATTGGAGTCAATCCCAGTGACAAGCCTCAGTTTATCTTGCTGGTTGACCCCTTTTACAACCGCATTAACGACTTACTCCAGGGACTCGACTATGCTTATCCGGGTTCAGTCAAAGTGGGTGGGTTGGCAAGTGGTCGTTTAACCAATATTACGGCTGTTTTTCACGGTTCTGAACATTATCAAGCCCAGGCGGTTGGTGTAGCCTTGTGTGGCAATATTGTCTTAGAAACTATCGTTGCTCAAGGGTGTCGCCCGATTGGTCAGCCCTATCGAGTCTCAAAAGGGGAACGGAATATTATTCTCGAACTCGAGCAAGAGTCCAATGTTGATGATTTATCCTTCGTCGCCTCCGGTGAACCGATCTCACCCCTAGAAGCCTTGCAGAAATTGGTCCAGGATTTAAGCGAAGCGGATCGACAATTGGCTCAAAATTCACTGTTTATTGGGGTTGTTCGAGATGAATTTAAACAAAGATTAGAACCGGGAGATTTTCTGATTCGGAATTTGTTAGGTGTTGATCCCCGTGTCGGAGCAATTGCGATTGGCGATCGCGTTAGGCCTGGACAACGAATTCAATTTCACCTTCGCGATGCTCAAACCTCGAAAGAAGATTTGCAAATGTTGCTCACCCGTTATCAACAACAACATCCAAATTCATCTCAGCTTGCTGCAAATGCAGGTGCTTTGATGTTTTCTTGTTTAGGACGGGGAGAAGGGCTTTATGGCTCACCGAACTTCGATTGTAGTCTATTTCAACGCTATCTGAATATTCCTCTGAGTGGTTTATTCTGTAATGGAGAAATCGGCCCGGTGGGAGATGAAACTTTCTTGCATGGTTATACTTCTGTGTTTGGAATTGTTCGTCAACCTTAAATCTTTTGGGTTCTTTCTATTCTTGGCTTCCGTTTCCCATTGATTGTTGATGCTATTAAAGCCATGACTTCCATCGCCTCATTTGTTGATGAATTTCCTAGAGAATTTCTGGTGATTTCCGTCGCAAGTGAGGCAAATTCTACCTCTTAGCCTTGCTCAAAAATCACACGGTTAACCTGTTTAATCAACTGACTCGCCCAACTCAAACGCTACTCTTATTCAACTTACTGAAAATTTTATGAACCAAAACGCCCAATCTCTAGATCGCCTCAATCCAATTTTTAAAGTCGGTTTGGAACGAACAGAAATGATGTTAGAAACGATTGCCAAGTCTCCAATTCAGTTAGAATTAAAAAGACTAGAGATTATCCCTCCACAAGAATTATTGTCTCAACTGAAGTCTCATCTCGGGTTGACTGAAATGAGTGCAATGGAACTGGTTTTTTCGGGAGATTATAACGGCATGACTCAACTGGTTTTTCCGGTGGATACTGCTAAATTATTGATTGATATGATTGAAACAGAAGAGCGACGTAAACTTGATCAAGATGAACTTGAAAAAGGAATTTTAAGTGAGGTTGGTCATATTTTTTTTAATGGGGTGATGGGTGTGATCAGCACTTTGAGTGAATATGGAATTACTTATATGATTCCTAAATATAAAGTCGGAAATATTGGACAACTCTTGTTATCAAGTTGGTCTAAAAATTACTCGTCAGCTCTAATGGGTAGTATTGAATTATCTCGTCAAAGAGAACTGTGGTTTTGGTTTCAGTTCAATACTTTAGATCCTTTGTTACAACATAGTCAAAAACTATCAGATTATTTTGAGGTTTAACTCATTCCCAACTAGTCCCTAAAACAATGAACAAAATTAACACATTTGTCAATGACTCATTTTTCAGAAATAATCCCCCATGTTGTTCGGGGGAATTAAGATTTACAGCTAGCCTTCAAAAACAGTCAATATTCTCTTCTTTAGAGAAGACAAGCTGCAAAAGCTACAACTCAAAAAAGATTCAACTTTAGTCTAATTTATTGGGTTTAGTTGTGAATTTACTCGCTAACATCATTAAACCCAATCCCGCAAAACCCAATAAGGTTGAAGGTTCAGGAACAGGTTTGAAATTGAGCGTAAAAGTTCCAGAGGGTAAAAAGGCAGTATGATTGCTATCACTGGTAACGTCTAATAGACGAAACTTTGCTGAATAAATATCACTAGGCGCATCTTCGGCAACAGAAAACGTCGGTGTAAATGAAAAATAATCTCCGGTTCCAATGATATAATTATACCCTACACCATCAAACAAATCTTCACCTTTTGAGTTGGAAATCCTTAAACCCGGTGTAATCTCAATTAATTCTAAAGCAATGGTTGTTTCCTCTCCGAGTAAACCTTGCCAGCGACCATTTCCTGTATTATAGATAGCATTAACATAAGGATCACCAAGATCGTCTGTAAGATGAGCAATAGGTCGGGTTTTGAGATCGGAATACATATGTTCATCGGTTTTCATGGAAATATATTGACCAGAAAAAACCCCTGTTCCGGGGAAAAGAGGAATAGGAGGTAGATCAAACCTTGCTTCAGGTAGGTTATTATTGGTACTGGTGGGAAGAATAGTTAGATCTTCAGGACTGGTATAACTATAAACCCCAATGGCATGAAAATGACTGATTTCTACGGGTTCATGTTGATGGGGAAATAGGATCGAAAGACGGTTATAATTGGGGTTGGGTAAGCCAATAAATGGATCTCTATCCAAAGTTTCTAAGCCATCGACTCCCACCATTAAGTGATGATGATCGGCGTGTCCACCCGACATTTGTGCTTGGGTGACTTGACCGGAAGTAATAACGGTAAAAACCGCTACAGAAGACCCTAAAATTAGGCGAGTAGTCCAGTTATATTTCCCGATAAACATTAACTGTTTCCCTGATAATGAATGACGACCCAATTTAACAGAGTCAACCCGTTTTTGTAAAAAGACAGATTGTCAAACTTTTACAAATCTTGACATCAAAAAATCAGTCAGAAAATCTGAACAAATTCTTAAACCTAAAGACTTTATAAAAGAAAAAAACGGCTGATGCCGTCTGAGTTAAAATATTGAAAGTTTGATGAAAAATAATCAATTGAATCTCTGAGAAGTTAATCAAGCCTTTTAAACCGTTTAAACTAAACCCAAAACATCAGACGAATTAACTCATTTTAAACGAGTTTAACTGAGCCGTAACGACGTATTATTATCAATCGCCCGTTCCCGACTAAACGCCTCAAAATAACGACGAACTGGAGTCGGGAATTTAGGAAAATGTAACTCAGCATCTCCTTCCGCAACATCGGCCCAAAAATAACGCAAATCCGGCGCCAACAGAACCGCTTGTTCCTGTGGTAAACTTAAAGGAGGGCTAGTTAGTAATTTGGTCATAAACGGAAAGGAGTGATCGGCAATCCGCTCCCGTGATTGTTCGGGTAAATCCGGCCATCCGCCGACAGAAGTGATACGATGAGATTCAATGTGTAACACTTGTTTTCCGTTTGGTTCTGTTCGCCAGTTTAAGATGCGATAAGGATGAGGATAACTCACCAAAGAACCGGTCGTAATCTCATAGATATTTTGCCATTGAGCAATATCTTGAACGTGCAAATGACCCGTAAACAAAAGCTGTACATTAGCTTCAGCGAGTATTTCTAACAATTGCGGTGCATTTTGCAGCATATACCGACGGCCTAAAGGATTTGTCGCTTGACCGGGAAGATGTTCGATCACATTATGATGTAACATCACCAGAACTAACTCATCGGTTGTCGTGGCTAACACCTTTTGCAACCAGTCTAACTGAGGTTGATCAAGACAACCGATTTGTTTCCCAGTTTCATCAAAAATGTTAGAATTTAACCCAATTAACCGCACTCCCGGTAAAATTTCATGGGTATAGTACAACTGGTTAATATTGTCATAGCCAAACTGATGATAATAGCGGGAAAAATCACTCAAACCTGTTACCTGTTCATTCCCGACTGATAGGGGTACATCATGGTTTCCCGGAACGACATAAACCGGATAGGGAAGTTTAGCTAAACGCTCACTCAGCCAAACGTGATTATCGATTTCTCCATCTTGGGTTAAATCACCCGGTAACAGCAAAAAGTCGATCTCACATTCTGCTAAATGTTCGAGAACCCCTTCTAAAGCCGGAATGCTGGCTTCGACAAGATGAAACCGATGGGGATGATCCCAAATCGTATGAGATAGGGCAATATGGAGATCGCTAGCAATGGCAAATCGAAAATTTAAGCTCATAGTTTTATCAGCGTATTACGTTGATCCCTGTACAACATCAAGCATAGCCCCAGTTTTGATTTAAGCTGGTAGAGGCAGTTATTCCAATTCGTTATCACAACTTTTTATTATGACGGTTAAATTGCAACGCCCGATTTTAGTCGGTGGAATAGGACTCTCTTTTTTACTCTGGTTAGCGAACAGTATGGCTCACTCAGCCGCTGAGTTGGGCGAAACGGCGTTAGTCGGGACAATGGCGATGGGAGCGGGACTCTGGTGGCTACAGAAACAGTTTTCCACAACAACCCCCGCCCTGACTCCGAAAATTGTTGATCGCCAAACTGTCGATCAGGCGATCGCCCAAACGGGAACGATGATCGAAAAATTAGCCACAGAAGCCCAAGAAAACCGCTCTCGTGAGAATTTTACCGCTAGTATTACTCAATTCCAGCAGCAGGTGAGTGAACTAACGGCTCAACTGGAACGTCAAAAATTGTCCATTGGGGTGATGGGGGGAAAAGCCGCCGGAAAAACAGCATTAATGCAGGTGGTTGCTCAACAGGGTATCCCCCAATACAACCAACCGTTAACCCTGGTTGAAATTCCCGAAGGACAGCAAAACCTATTAACGAATGCAGATCTGGTGATTTTCCTCACCAATGGGGATGTAACTGATCCTGAATATCAAAGTATTTCTCAATTGTTGCTGCAAAGTCAACGGGTTGTACTTGTTTGGAACAAGCAAGATCAATCTTCTGTTGAAGAACAACCTGTGATTTTACAACGTCTGCGAGAGACGATGCAGGGGCTATTACAGCCCGAAGATGTAATTGCGATCGCGGCTTCTCCGAGTCCTGTAAAAGTGCGTCAACATCAAGCAGATGGTTCAGTTCAAGAGTGGATGGAAGCCCAACAAGCGGAAATTTTACCTTTGACTCAACGCCTGAGTAATATTTTACAACAAGAGCAGCAATCTTTAGTTTGGGCGACAACATACCGACAAGCAAAAGCCTTGCAAGCCCAAGTCAAAACTGGCTTAAATCAAGTCAGACGCGAGCGGGCTTTACCGATTATTGAACAATACCAATGGATCGCCGCAGCGACAGCGTTTGCGAACCCGGTTCCGGTATTAGATGTGTTAGCAACTGCGGCAATTAATGCTCAATTGGTGATCGATTTAGGGGCAATTTATCAGCAGAAGTTTTCCCTTGAACAAGCCCAAGAAGTGGCAAAAACTATCGGCACTCAGATGTTAAAATTAGGCTTGGTAGAACTCACCACGCAAACGTTAACGTCGCTTCTCAAAAGTAATACGGTGACGTTTGTAGCGGGTGGAGTCGTTCAAGGTGTGAGCGCTGCTTATTTAACTCAGATTGCGGGTTTGAGTTTAGTTGAATATTTCCAAAGCTTAGAAGAAAGTCAGGAGACGGGTCAGTTTTCTCTCAATCTTAACGCCCTCAATCAAACCTTGAAAACCGTATTTCAGCAAAATCAACAACTGTCACTTTTACAATCTTTTGTGAAACAAGCCCTCAACCGTCTTTCTCCTCTAATTCAACAAAAACAAGTTAGTCCATCTTCTGTTTCTTAGAAGGGGAATTCAGAAGGCACTGATCACTGCACAACTGTAAACTGGAAGGGCGGGTTCCGCAAAAATCTATGTTTCTCACAAACAACTGATCTAAACCTGCCTTCTTGCTTTTTTAGATTTCAGCTCAACTGCCAGGAGCCGTCCGGCATAATCTTCGATTTGCCGTGACGAGGAATGGCAGACGGGATCTCGATCAATGCACCGGAACCTCTTGTCCTTCGATGTATTTTCTCAACACATCGACAGTAACTCCGCCACATGAAGCGATAAAATAAGACCCATTCCAAAATACAGGTTTTCCTCGGTAAGTCTTGTTTAATTCATGCTCAAATTCTTTACGAATTAATCGACTCGTAACAGTTTTCAAGTTGTTGATAAACTTGCATAAATCTAGCTGCGGGTAGTATGAAAAAAGCAAGTGAATGTGATTGTCTTCGCCTTCTAATTCAACGACTAAGACATTCCACTTTGAACAGAGATTGTGTATGTGCTGTTTAAGTCGTTCAAGCATGGACTGAGTTAAAACCTTTCTTCTGTACTTAGTGGTAAGCACTAAGTGAGCAAGCATCGCTTGAAACAGCACGTCCGGTTGTATGTCGCGATTTTGCAGTCACAACACTAAACGATATGTGCTACAATTCTAGCATGAGATTAGCTTACCAGTACCGACTAAGACTAACAACTGAGCAGAAAGCCAGAATCAATCACTGGCTTGATCTGTTACGTCGCCATTACAACTACCTCTTAGGGGATAGATTTGATTGGTGGGAGCGGAACAGATGCCCAGTTAATGCTTGCTCGGTACTGGTTTCTCATCTTCGGTCGCTTCGAGAACAGCCGGAGTATTACGGGCAAAAGCGAGACTTAGTTAGACTTAAGCAACTATTTCCTGAATACAAAGATATTCATGCTGATGTATTACAGGAGATGGTGAAGCGAGTTAAGTTGGCATTTGACCGATATATTAAAGGTGATTGCAACGGGAATAGAAGCGGCAAACCTCGCTTTAAAGGTAAGGGTCGATACCGTACTTTTTCCTATCCCAGAGTTAAAACTGACTGTATTCAAAATGGGTACATTCAACTTCCTAAACTGGGTAAGATTAAACTCATTGATCACAGACCTATACCGGAAGGTTTTACAATAAAAACGGCTCTGGTTACGAAAAAAGCAGATGGTTTTTATGTAACGCTTTCGTTAGTTGATCATACTGTTCCTGACTTCAACCCTGATCATATCGAAGCGACCGAAGACAATAGTATCGGAATTGATTTAGGTTTAGAAAAGTTTGGGAGTTTATCGACTGGAGAAGTAATTTCTATACCTCAATACTTCCGAAAAGCTGAAGATAAATTAGAAAAGTTACAACAGAAAGCATCTACAAGAAAAAAGGGAAGTAGAGCTAGAAAACTCCTGTACCGGAAGGTTGCAAAGCTTCACCAACGAATTCAAAGGCAGAGAAAGCAGTTTCATTTTGAACAGGCTAATCAATTAACCGCTAAGTCTGATGTGATCTTTATTGAAGACTTAAAGATTCACAATATGACAAAGCGATGCAAACCTAAACAGGATGAAACTGGGAAATATTTGCCCAATGGTCAAGCCGCTAAATCTGGATTGAATAAAAGTTTTGCGGATGCGGGTCTAGGTCAATTTATCGAAATACTCTCATTCAAAGCCGAAAATGCTGGAGTGAAAGTTGTCAAAGTCAACCCTAGAAATACATCTCAATTCTGTTCAACCTGCCTCAACATTGTACCCAAAGGATTATCGGAAAGATGGCATAGTTGTCCTTATTGTTTGACCGAACTTGACCGGGATTTAAACAGTGCCATCTTGATTAAAAAAGTGGGTCTGGGCGCGAAACTCACTATAAAACGCTCTAGGAAATATCCAAGAGAAGCGACCCCTATAGCGTTAGCTTAGGGTGTCGAGCCGTCACATTAAATTAATCGATTGTTTGATGATCTATTTTATCTCAACCTTTTCAACTGAAATCTCAAACAGGAAGTTACAATGAATTTATTTTCAAATCCAAATCCCAATCCCGATAATGGTCAGGGTTCAGGTGAGCATTTAAATACACTGAATAATCATCATCCAAATTTACCACCTATCGAAGATGTAGAAGTTCAAGAACCCCATCCAGAAACGATTAAAGTGATTCGCCGATCATTCATTTTTTTGGTGGTTATTGGTTTGTTAATTGGGGCGATTGTTGCAACTGGAATTATTTATATTCTCAATCGATTTGATATTACCGGACAACCGCCTCAGCCTTCCCTTGAACAAGTTAAATAAAACTGAAAATTCATTACTTCGTTTGAAAGCGTTGTTCAGCAATTTCTTTGATTTTTTCCCAAAATCGAGGATAGTTTTCTAATACTTGATCAAAGTCTTCTTTGTATAAAACAAAAAGTTCGCAATAGGTTTGAGTTTTCACTGAAGCGGTTCGGCGACTGGAGTACAAAAGCGCAATTTCACCAAAGAACATCCCTGCTGTCATCGTGCGATAAACTCGACCTGTTTTTTCAGAAAAAGCAATGACTTCTCCTCGCTTGATAAAATACATTTCATGGCCTAGTTGTTCTTCTCGGATGATATAATCATTTGGGGGTAAGATTCGAGGTTTTAATTTAATTACCAAGTCTTCTATAAAACCTTTATCTGCGTCTTGAAACAGAGGAACTTTTTCTAAGAGTTCTTGATGGAGATGAAGATAAATTCGAGTTTTGATCGAGTGAGGGAGTTCATCTAAAAAGTCTAATTCCATCGAAGCATCATGGCTATATTCCCACATATATTGATAATAATCTCTCACCTGTTGCTGCAATATAGCGGGGATTCGGCGCTCACGCATATACGCTTGAATTTGATCGAGTTTTTCCCGAAATCGCCCTTGATTTGCGTCTAAATTTGCAATGAGAGAGGCAACATTACCAATAATAAACGCATACATTGACACTCCCAAAAACATAATCACTAAAGTAAATACAATTTCTAGGTCGTTCGTTGGGGTAATATCTCCATAGCCAACTGTGGTTAAAGTGGTAATTGACCAATAGAGTGAATTGAGATATTGGGTACTGGTACGAGCGGATTCTAAAGAAGCATTGGTTAACCAAGATTCACCCGAAATCTGAGCAACCTCTCCAATAAAAAACCACAAGCAAGCAACCCAATGATCGATGAGAAAAATAGTAACAACTAAGTTAATCATGCGGATAACCACTGGATTAACATTCACATTGTTTTCCCATCGTCTAAAAATTCCCAAACATTGAAATCCCCGTAAAAGTCGAGGAAATCTAATAATTCCGATGACATAGCCCGGAACAGGCGAAATAAAAATTCTGACAATAAAATCGATGGGTAAGCTGGCAATTAAATTAATTTTAAGATCGGTTGAACGGTAATTTTTACGAATCTTTTGTCTGTCTGTAATGAACTCTCCCTGATCGATATATCCAATCTTAAATCGCAGAAATATATCAGCAATTAATACAGTGTCACTTAATAAATCCAAGATTAACCAGATGCCATCAGCTTCAGTTTTAAAGGCAATTCTAAATGGAATCGAAAGATAATTGTAGAGGCTAACTAAAACAATTATAGATTCCCAGGCGATAATGACTTTTGATTCAGGATGGATAGTTTGCATATTTGAGGTTAACAACAGATGGCACTCAAAGGAGAGAGTCTTCAAGTCTTAAAACCAATAGCTTAGGAAGAGATCTAAAGCTAGTAACGGCAGGGATAGGGAGAAAACCAAAAACTAACAATCTAGTTCGTCTGGAAATATTTGCATCTTACCTCACGATATATTATCGAATCCTCAGATTTTTCTCAGGGTAAATTAAGTTGACTGGTTTTGAATAGGAACAGAATTCACTCAAATAGGATCAAAAACAACTGGAAATACCAACATACTCGATCCACAGCTCAAAAGCACTCAATATTAGAGTGTTTAGATTGAAGTTTATCCAAGTCTACTGCTACCATCATTCATAATGTGTTACTCCAAACCGGATTAAATTATGCTACAAACAACTTCTACACCATTTCATCATAAATTAGGTTCTCCCCTCCTCAAACAACCGATTTCGGTTTTACAAATTAACTTGGGTAAGCGATGTAATCTTGCTTGTCGTCACTGTCATGTCGAAGCTAGCCCCAAACGAACAGAAGAACTCTCTCCAGAAATCTGCGATCAATTGATCGAACTGATTCATCGTTTTCCTCAGATTCAAACCGTTGATTTGACTGGGGGAGCGCCTGAGATGAATTACGGCTTTAAACCTTTAGTGGAAGCCGCACGATCTCAGGAAAAAGAAGTCATTGTTCGCTCTAATCTAACAATTTATTTTGTTGATGGATTTCAAGATCTTCCCGAGTATTGCGCTCAGTATCAGCTCAGGATTATAGCATCTTTGCCCTGCTATTTGGAAGATAACGTAGACAAAATGAGAGGTAAGGGAGTTTACCAAGATTCAATTGCCGCCATTCAATGCTTGAATCAGCTCGGGTATGGTAGACAACAAAATCTGGTGCTAGATTTAGTGTATAATCCCGCCTTGCCTCAAACCCAATCTTTTTCTTTACCTCCAGAACAGCATCAACTCGAAGCAGCTTATAAACGCTATCTCAAACAACACTTTGATCTCGATTTTAATCAACTCTTTACCATTACTAATTTACCGATTGGCCGCACGAAAGAATATCTCAAACATCAAAATATTCATCAACCTTATCTCGCTTTTTTAAAAGAACATTACAACTCAAATACCGTTGAACATTTAATGTGTAGAAATCAACTTTCTATTGACTACCAGGGAAATATTTATGATTGTGACTTCAATCAAATGGAAAATATTCCGGCTCGTACCTCAACCGATGAACTCCTAACCGTCAAAAAACTACTAGAGTTTGACAGCTTAGATGTGATTCGAGAGATCAAAACCGCACCCTTTTGTTATGGGTGTACCGCAGGATGTGGTTCAAGCTGTGGCGGTGCCTTAGTTTAATATTATGGAGTTAAAACTTCTCAGATGAATGATTCAGAAAACCCTCTAAAAAGACCCCAAAAAATCTCCAAACCTTTAAAATTAATAGGGTTAGGTATTGGAGTGACAATCTTGATTATTTTGGCGGAAAACTTCTTCAATCTCTCTGATTCTTTCTCATTAATCCAAGATTATCTCAAACAGACTCTAGACTGGATTGCTAATCTCGGGTATTGGGGGCCAGTTGCACTGATTTTCGTCTATATTCTGGCAACTGTATTATTTCTTCCTGGTTCGATTTTAACTTTGGGAGCAGGTGCAATATTTGGGGTGATTACAGGCTCAATTTGTGTCTCTATTGGTTCAGTCGTCGGTGCAACTTGTGCCTTTTTAGTGGGTCGATATTTAGCACGCGGTTGGGTTGCTGAAAAAATCGCCGAAAATGATAAATTTAAAGCCATTGATGAAGCAGTCGCCCGAGAAGGTTGGAAAATCGTGGGGTTAACTCGACTCTCCCCGATTTTCCCTTTTAACTTACTCAATTATTCTTTTGGGTTAACAAAAGTTTCTCTACGTGACTATGTAATTGCTTCTTGGATAGGCATGATTCCCGGAACCCTGATGTATGTTTATATCGGTTCTTTAGCGGGAGAATTAGCAACTTTAGGAGTAGAAGGACGCTCTAAAACTACAGGAGAATGGATTCTTTATGGAGTGGGTTTAATGGCGACAGTTGCCGTTACGGTTTACGTTACGAAAATTGCTCGCCAAGCATTGAATGAAAAAATTTCAGAAGAGCAAAGCTAACAAACAATGCCCCTCCTCACATTAAAAAAACGGATCAAAAGTCAACGGTTTTGGTTAACTCTCAGCCTAACTAGCCTCTTGTGGATTGCTTATTTTAGCCCTTGGAAATTTGAGAGTCTTGATCCCGTTTCGTTGACAAATTCGATAGAAAAATTAGGAAATTGGGCAGTTTTGGGATATATTCTGCTCTATATCCTCTTAACTATCGTCGGAATTCCTGCGATTCCGTTAACAATGGCTGGGGGAATCTTTTGGGGTCTAGTTTGGGGAACGTTTTGGTCAGTGATTGCTGCAACAATGGGAGCGATTGCAGCATTTGGGGTGACTCGATACTTGTTACAAAATTGGGCGCAAAAAACGTTTAGCCATCATCGTGCATTGAGAAAATTCCATCGAGCTAGCCTGAAAAATCCCTTGAAGTTTGTGCTATTTGTGCGGTTAGCTCCCATTTTCCCTTTTAATCTTGCCAATTTTTTATTTGGACTGACTGTAATTCAATGGAAACCCTATGTTTTAGGAACATTCTTGGGAATTATTCCAGGAACGTTTACCTACACTTGGTTAGGGATTAGCGGAAAACAGGCAATTGAAGGAAGCAATCGCCTCTCGATATTCCTCGCTTTGGCAATAGCGGTAGGATTGTGTTTATTGCCTCGTGTAACCCGTCAAAGATTACAGTACCACGAGGAAACCGAGTAATAGCGACACCTTTCAATTCTGTTAACCTCTAACGTTTTTTCATCTGCGGAAATTGGTTAATTTGAGCCGCTCCATAAAAGATTAGAGATTGATTTTGAATTCGGAATCGATCAATCCGCAATGACGTACCATCCAGAGCAAATTTGTCTAAGTCTAGCAAGTTATTCACGTGATCAATTAATGCCTGACCTAGACTTACCGCCTCTTCATTGCCTTGATAAGACACATCGACAAATCGGATCTGACGACGATCTTGAACCTCGACAAGGCTGGTAAAGTCCACCATAATCGGCTGATCAGAATCACCCAATCGAACCTGAGATTGCAGATTAAACTTTTTGTCTGGAGTGATTCGCATCTGCGTGTTGCTAAACTTCAACGGTTGGCCCTGATATTGCAGTCGTTGCAATTTTTCGATGATAAAGGGAGTATTGAACGAAGACGTTAAATCTTCCTCGGTCAATACAACTCGCATCGTCGCCTGAGTAGGTTGTCGCAACTTCACCTGACCTGCAAAGATTGCACCAAAGTCAATTGATACGGCTTGCAGGTAGAGTTCCATTACGGCAATACGAAGCCCGTTGTACATCAGCATTCCTTGGCCGATGAAGTCAAAGCCATCTACACTACCCTGTAACAACTTGGCTACGGGTTCAGCCCGGACGTTGGCTTCAATTTTTTCAGAACGTTTGAATAGGGCTGCGATCGCCGCACCAACAACTTTGCTGACGACGCGATCGCCACCTTGGGTCTGAAAAGGAGTGCTTCCAAACAAAGCTTGTACCATTCCTTTGCTCGCTTACTCACACGAATCATTATAGCGGCAATATTAAGAAATGTTACATAAGTTGTCTTGATAGGAATGATTAAGCCTAAATTTAAGCAACTCTGGATTTACCTCTATTGTAGACCAGCAAGGACTTTACAGAGCTTTAGAGTATTTTACACTAATTTACAAAATCTGTCTCCTGGTTCAAAAAAAGGCCATTGCCCGAAACCTGCTCCTGTGGGCTTAAGCCCTGGGATCACTCCTGTGTGGATCTGTGTTGGAGCCATTGTTGTTTTAAAGGGAGCAATTTTTGTTCTAAAGATTCAGCCGCAGAACCATCAATTAAATAGCTTCTAAATGGCTCCTCTCCACTGAGATAGTCAAAATAAGCTGAAGATAGATAAACTTTAAAATCGGGATTATCAGCAATATAAACCTCAAAAAAGGCAACAATTCCACTATTGGCATAGCTATCAATTAACTCGGGAGTCGGAAGCATTAACCGTTCAAAAGAATTAATCGCATCCGTTATTCCCGCATCCAGTTGTGAAAAATCAACGTGAGCTTGTCCTTCAATAATCACCAAATATTTTTCAGGAGATTTTAACCAAATAAAAGAACCAGCCTGTTCAAAAATAGCAGGAGTCGCTGGATCATAAAGACCCGACCCCAATAAAACAGGAATCTCTACAGCAGCCAAACCTTTTTGACCAAAAATACTGCGATTCACCGGATTAGCACCAATCACAGCTTGAACTCTCGTATCCCGAAATTGAGTCGGTAAATTCGGTAAAGCAAGAGCGCGACATTGCAATAATAAAGAGAGATTCAAAAAGCCAAATTCCCTCTGACATTCTTGCTGCAAATTCTGTAAATCTATTGTTGCACCCCCAACTGCTAAAGCCGTATAACCGCCAAAAGAGTGACCATGAACTCCAACTTTATCGAGTTGAAGTCGTCCTTCAAAATCCTTGGTATTAAGTCGCTCTAACTCATCCAAAACATAACTGATATCTAGAGGTCGATCAATAAATTCTTGTAACTCAAAAACTTCCTGACGGCGACCCGCTAATAAGTCTTCGGCGTGGCGGAAATCGCTACCCGGATGTTGAGGAACCGCAACCACATAACCATAAGAAGCCAAATGTCTAGCCCGTTTAGCAAAATCTTCCGGTCGAGAAGCCAAGCCATGAGAGATAATAACAACAGGCGTTTTACCTGAGCGCCAAATTTGGGGTTGATAAAGATCAACATAAAATTTACGGTTGCGTTGAGTATCATTAAGAAACAGCCGTTGAGGTTCCTTGACACCATAGATACCGGGTTTCCGCAGATCAAGTAAAGACGAAAAATCAATGGGATTTAAAGTTAGGGCTTCAGTCGATAAACGCGCCACTTCTTGATTCAAAATACGAGTTGCATCAATGACTTGTTGGACTGTATTTCTTAACCGTAAAATTTGATCAAGATTAATCTGTAGATTGGCGGGTAGATGATCAAGAAAATTCAATAATGTTAATCCTTGCGGCTCAGATGCAGATTTAATCAGGGCTGTCTTTAAAGCAGATTGTTCATGTTCTCCACCTTGAAGGGTAATATACCGCCCAAGACGAGTGAGAATATCTTCACCCATCGCTGTATCTAAAACGCGAGATAACTGGATAGAATTAACATCTACTCGTCTGAGTAAAGCGTTCTGAAACTCGGCTTTTTCTTCGGGTGTTGCACTGGCTAAATTAAAATAAGTTCTGAGATTCTGATCAATTTCTCCCGTTTGAGCAAATGTTTCTAAAGAACTCACCGGAACCGACACACGAGCCGTTGAAAAGACAAAATCAATTCTCTCGGCTGCTTTCAAGGGAAAAGCCGTAACGACGCTTGAAAACAAACCCAGAAACAAAGTAACACTCCAAGAATATCCACACCACTTCCCAGTGGATTTTTTAAAATATTTCTGCATCATAAGTTAAAGACGACTTTTGTCTAACAATTAATTCTATCCTTGAAAAACAATATTTAGGGCGCAGTTCCCTGCACCCCAAAAATAGATTAGATATTTCCTTTTCAAGATTGAAATTATAGATCCGTATGATCACGAGCAGTTAGATAGAGACAAAATTTTGGTGAGTTAGAGAATGCAACCCATCAAGCATCGCTAGGGTTTGGTTATGCGCTACGATTTTCGTTGAACCATTTTCAAAACCAAGGGTTAAATCTGCGAAGGTCAAGCCATCCGTCAAACCGATGATATCCTCTCCAGGTGTAAAGTCTTTAATCACATCGACACCTGCTTGTAAGCTTAAATCAAAGCGATCATTTCCTTCTCCTCCTATCAGAACATCATCGCCTAAATTTCCACTTAAGAGATCGTTTCCTTGTCGTCCGAGTAGGATATCATTTCCTTGACCCCCGTAGAGGGCATCATCTCCCGCTTCTCCTAACAGTTGGTCATCACCTTGAGCGCCGAGCAGAACATCGGAAGTGGCGCTGCCTGTGAGAATATCATTTTCTAGCGTACCAAGAAAATCATTGTTCCCATCGCGAGATACCCGAGTGATGGCAGTATCGTTTTCCGCGACTCCCGCAGACTGAGGCGCAATTAATTCTACGGCTTCGGAAGCTTGAATTAAACCAGAACCGCTTTTGAAATCTACTCCGGGAAAATCCGCATCCAGGGCTGTTTCTTCGAGAATACTACGAACTTCAGCAGGGGTTAAAGAATCTTTACCTCCGGCGGCTTGTAGCATCAAAGCAGCAACTCCAGCAGCGTGAGGGGCGGCGGCGGAAGTTCCGCTAAAGTTGGGGAACGCATCGCTATCCGAGGAATTGTCTGAACCGAAAAAGGTAGTATTCACGCCATCTGTAGCCAGTAAGTTCGGTTTTTGGCGAACCAGAGGACTGTCTAAAGGAGTTCCATCTGCTGCGATGAAGATTGGAGTTCCACCGACAGAAGAGGTAGACTTAGCTTTGGGAATACTGGTGCCAAATTCTGGCGTGTCGTTGTAGCTTGTCGCCCCAATGGCAATCGCGCCTTCTGCGTTGGGATGTCCGAAAACGGTAGAACTATTATGGCCGTACTCGAAGTTATCTGCGCCGTTGGAAAAGTTGATGTATTTGATGAGATTCGGTTCGGTGGAATCTACCCGTTTACCCATCAAAATATAGAACTGGTTGCTATCGGTATTGTTGGTGAAAGAAATGGTTTCGAGGGGGTCTGCACCCAGGTTGTTATCCGTACTGGAAGCAACGACATCATTTGCACTCAGGTTAAGAGAGTCTTTTTTGACGATAAAGATATCTAAATCGCTGGTTGCACCTCTACCGTTACCGACAGAGGCGAAGGGTTCATCCCATTGTAGTGTTAATGGCCCGAGTTTTTCTCCCGCATCCAGACTAAACTGGTTAAACACATCAACACCCGCTCCCGCATTGAAATCATGGGCTTTGTAAGTGACTCCATCAAGGGTGAAGCTGTTACCGGAGTTACTGAATTCGGACTCATAGGAGCGTTGACCATCGTTTCCGGCGGCTGAGAAATAAACAACACCTTGTTCTACAACTCGATTAACCGCTTGTGCTGCAATTCCATCTTGGAAAAAAGGCTGATTGGTAAAGCCCATATCATCAACAATAATATCAGCTCCGGCTGCGACTAAGGCATCAATAGCCTGTGCCATTTCAACTTCATTGGACACCCCATAAAACATCAGTTCAGATGCAGGCGCGATATCGTGAACGATTTGCAGCATCGCTCGGCCTTCGTCTTCACCTTTAGACCCTTCTTTTAAAACTTGTACAGGGGTTGTATAACCATCAGGATTTCCCATACCCGGAAGGTCGCCACTTCTAATATCATCTGCTGCGGTTACTCCGTCTTGTAAGAAGTTGTAGCTATCGGAGATTACCCCTATTTTAATTCCACTCCCATCGAGGTTAAAAGTATTACGAATCTCGTCGGTATTTAAAGCAACATCGCCTTGACTGATTACTGAATTAGAGCGGGTAATGGGTTGAGCAGCTAACATAATGATGACCTCCTGGGGTTCGTAAATCTCTGATAATTTTGAGGATTTTATTGGTTGAAATTGAGAAAACTAGATTTTTATTTTTAGCCTTAAAGGTCTTGATACGGAAGAAACAAAATTGATTTTTTATTTCTACTTTTGTTCTGATGATTGTCCGGAGATCTGAAAGTTTATTGAAAATAAGGGGTGGTTTTGTTTGAGTATTGTTTTTTACCTTTGATAATTAAATTATTGCAGTTAGCCTGGGGCTATGTCATCGGTTATATCACTGAACTTTTAGACAAACTCAAAGTACAAAAAATAGCCCAAAAGTTAAAATACTGAGGGATATATGGATATATTTTTTACAAGTTTTCACACAAAATCTCCGTATTTTAACGGAATAAAAATAAAAATAATATCTACGAAAAAACCCTGATTATTTCAGGGTTGACTCATGGCTTAATTAAATTTCAGTGGAATTACTGATAGGTTCTCCAGTGAACTGCTACATCCTTAAGCTGCAATTACTCAGTAATTTCTCGGACAAGTTGAACAATTGATCAGCACTGTAAAGCAAAAGCCTATGAATACTGCTGTTGAGACTCAGTATTTCTACGCAGATTTGATTGAAAAAAACACTTACCCCAATTCACCCGCCACCAGACCCCAAAAAGGCCATTTTCGGGGACAGTCTGGAATCGGGATCTCAAATTAGTAGTATTTTTGTAGTATCAAAGCTCAATGGCGTTCAGACTCTTTTAGATGCGATCGCGGACTATCTTCCTTCTCCCGTCGATCGCGAAGCCATTGGGGGAGTTGAGGTGAAAACCGGCTTCGGCGGTTTCTGTGGCGGCGAACCCCGACGATCCCGATATGGCTTTGGCGTTCAAATTGACGGTTGAACCCATCGGTCAATTAACCTATATTCGCATTGATTCGGGAACGCTCAAACGAATGCACGCCAACAAACAGGAGGATATTGATATTGCGATCGCATACCGCGAAGCGCTATAGATGGATAATTGAGGCGATCGCCTAAAAATCACGACTCACAATAATAGCGATCGCAATACATTACTCCCCTAAGTCGCCGATGTTGTAGAGTTTGTTAATACAATGTAACGCACCCAAACGTTACTGAATGCTAATTGTTTGTGCGTTACTCTCCGTTAAGCACTAAAAATGATGCTGATCCAGCAGAAAGAGACATCAGAAAGAAGCATGAGTTAGTCTCAGCTAAAGGATTGTTGTTCCTATTTCTGAACATCATCCAATTTATTAACTATCTTTTTTCTTACTTCGCTTTTTTTTCTCGACTTTGAGTAATGGCGCACTTAGTGCTTCATAGAGGCTAAATAAATACTCAATGCGATTTAGTTCGCTAACGAAGGGCTGGGGACGATAGCAAAGGTCTACAGCTTTGTCTAGGGCTTGATGGGCTTTTACCAAGTCGGGCGGCATGGTGAGAGGATCGTAAAGTTCGGCGAGGCTACTATCGGAATATTTTGCCCTTGTGTCTAATACTGCTTGCGCGGCGGTTTCGACTTTTTGCTTTTGTTTGTCAGTTGCAGTTTCCGGGAATGGATAGTTGTTGTAAACAATGTCTTTGGAATAGCGATAATCGCTTTTTAATCGTCCACAGACATACCTAACCCATGTCATGTGCATTTCAGATGTGAGAATGCCAAAATGGTAAAGCGTGGCTTCAGAAATAATTAAACATAGATTACTTGTAATAACTTCTTGCGGCATAAACCCAAGAGGGATATATTTTCGGTTTTCAGATGAGACACTTGGTACAAGTAAATAGTCTGTTGAAGGCATATTTTCTACATGAAAACGAGTTGGAGTTTGTGCTAGTTTCTGAGTAGGAATACTTTTACTTTTCAATCTTACTTTTTTAACTGCTTCAACCCTCTTTAAGGCTTCTGGCATCTGTTTTAATTCATTAGGTGGGCAATCTCCAAGCCATAAGCACCATCTCTCACGATTATTAATAAATTCATCAGATCCTACCCATTTTCTAAACCATTTGGCAGATTTTGGTTCTATCTTGATAAATTCTTCTTTTTCTGGCGTTGTAAATAGATAGTTGCCACCGTCAATTGGTTTATTGCCAATACCTATTGATGGGATATTAGATAATGGCTTTCGTCTTCTTTGAATTGTCGTGTCTGTTCCATTGACTAAGTAAGGGTTAATATTTTTTACCTGTATTTCCAGAGGCTCGCCCTTGATATCCTCATACTCAAAAATACGTTTCTCTAAAATATCAAAGTTTGCAAATCCAATAATTACGCAATAAACCGCCGCTTTTTTACCTCTAGCCTCATTTGTCCATCTAAAAGTTCTATGAGCAAAATGAATTTTTATTTTGTACTGATTAAAAAGAATATCCCATAAAACTCCAACCTGTTCCCCTTGAGAAATTGAGTTTGTGCTAACAAAAGCTACTTGTATATTTGAATTTTGAATGAATTCTACTGCTTTGACATACCAAGCTGAGACATAATCCATAATCCCAGCACCTTTGACATTGTTAAATACACCAAGAAGATCATTCCTTTGTGTTTCATTCATCTTTTTAGAACCGACAAATGGAGGATTACCCAAAATAAAATTTAACTTCTCTTTTGCAACAAAAGCCCCCCAATCAATTCGCAACGAATTACCATGCACAATCTTCGCGGATTTCTTCAAAGGCAAACGCACAAAATACTGCCCAAACTCATTACTCACCTTCACATTCATCTGATGATCAATCAACCACATCGCCACCTCAGCCACCCGCACCGCAAACTCATTATATTCAATCCCTGCAAACTGATCCACATCGACTTGAATAATCGAGCTAATATCCGTCACTAATTGCCCATTTTTATTCAACTCCAACAAAATCAAAATCTCTAAATCTCGCAATTCCCGATAGGTAATAATCAAGAAATTACCACAACCACAAGCAGGATCAAGGAAATATAAAGTTGCAATCTTTTTGTGTAACTCTTTTAATTTGCCCTTAGTACCCTTAGCCTTCTCAAAATCAGCATACAAATCATCTAAGAAAAGCGGCTTAATCAACTTTTGGATATTCTTCTCAGAAGTATAATGCGCCCCTAAATTTCGCCGTTCCGTCTCATTCATTACTGCCTGAAACATCGACCCAAAAATTGCAGGAGAAATCTTACCCCAATCAAATGCACAAGCCTTTAACAATATTTCACGCATCTGTTTATCAAACGCCGCAGGTTGTACAGTCTCCTCAAATAACTTCCCATTCACATAGGGAAACTGCACCAAATTCTCATCTAAATTCCTTAAGCGTCGCTCATTCGGCGTATTCAAAACATGGAAAATTGAAGCAATGTGCATCGCCAAATCACTGCCATCTTCCTTCGTATGCAAATCGATATATTCCCAGAAAATCCCCTTATTAAAAATGCCCGTATCATCAGCAAACATACAGAACAATAGCCGCACCAGATACACTTCTAGATCATGCCCTATATAGCCAATTTCTTTGAGGCGATCATGCAGTTTTCCCATCAATTCCGCCGCCACAATATTGACAGGATCTTCATCCTTATAAACCCGTTTTTCATATCCCGCCATAAAGCCGAATAGATGCACATGATTTACAAAATCCTTTAGCTCAAACTCTTTGGTTTCGTTCGTATCTAAATCATAAAGCCTGAATTTCTGAAAATCCGAAACCAAAATATATTTCGGTAATTCATGCTCCTTTAAATTTGGAAAATAATCTTTTGCTTGTTGTGTAGCCTTATCTAAGTCCTTACCCCTAGACTTATGCTCCACCAAAATCGTCCCCTTCCACAGCAAATCAATAAACCCTTGCTTATTGTCTGCCTTTTTAATTGGTAGCTCAAAACTCCCCACCCGCCGCCGTGAAATGCCAAACACATTAAAAAAGTCATTCCAGAATGATTGCGACTCTGACCTCTCTGAAGTTTCACTTTCCCATTCCTGAGAAAAGGCGATCGCCCTTTGCTTAATCTCATTCCAACTTAGAGGCATATCGGCAAATGTTAAGACATAATGTTAGGCAACCTTTATACTATCATTCAGTTCCTAAAATTACTTATAATTGAGATAGCCTTATCTTGAAACGAATCGGTTAGAACTTGAGGAGAGGAAAAAACAGGAATATGGCGATCGCTAAAATCAACCAATTCTCATCCTTATTTCTGACTCTCCAGAATTTCCTTCGCATTTAAAAGTTCCTGATATTGCTCTTTACTGAGCTTAGGATATTTGAGATTCAGTTCCTTTAACTGAGTGTAAATGATGCCCGCCACAACTAGACGAGTAAACCATTTGTGATCGGCGGGGATAATGTACCAAGGAGCATATTTTGTACTGGTGTGATTGAACATATCCTCATAGACACTCATATAGTCATCCCAAAATCTGCGCTCTTTCGCATCATTTTCAGAGAACTTCCAATTCTTTTCAGGGCGATTAATCCGTTCTAAAAAACGTTCTTTCTGCTCCTCTTTGGATACATTATTGAATAACAATCTTCCCCAAGCTGAGGGTTGAGTTGATGCCGAACTGCTTCAGGGCGATTTATTCGGTGATTTGATTATTCAAGCCGAAGTGCCGTTAGTCAGAATGTTTGGTTATTCCAACCAACTGCGATCGCTAACTTCGGGAATGGCTTCATTTACGATGGAGTTTGCTTGTTATCGCCCCGTTCAATAACAATTAAAAACACCTCTAATTCTGTTTCAGGGCTAGGGGTGTTCCCTCCAAACAAGCACCGTTGAGATTGGTTCCTAACCATTGAGTTTGTTCGACAATGGCACAAAGTAAGTTGGCTCGTTCTAGGTTAGTTCCCCGTAAAACTGCACCACTCAGGTTCGCTTCTTCTAAATCAGCTTGTGATAAATCGGCTCCCGAGAGATTGGTATTTCTCAGGTCTGCTTGTTGTAAAATAGCTTGAGATAGGCTAACACCGCGTAAATCAGCCCCTCGCAAATCGACCCCCGTTAGATCCAACGCCCCACAACTGGCCCCGGTTAAAAATGCTCCGGCAAAACTGGCTTCTCGGACATCGGCATCTAATAAAATTGCACCCCGTAAATCAGCATTTCGCAAATCAGCCCCGACTAGATTAGCGCCCGTTAAGTCTGCTCCGCGTAAATTAGCCCGAAGGTTTGCTCCTTGTAAATTGGCACCGCTTAAACTCGCACCCGTTAAGTTAGCTTGAGACAAATCTGCATCGCTTAAGTCTGCGCCTGATAAGTCCGCACCCGCTAGGTACGCATAAGTCAGTTCTTTGAGTTTTCCCCGTCTAATAGCCGTTAAATCAAGATTCATAATTTTTTCAAATCAACGTTCAATCAGGAGTTCAGAAGTCGCAGAAGTTGAGAATTTCTAAATTCCGGTTAGTCCTGAACTTGTTTATAGATCAAACCTCAACTATTTGATCTAATCTGATGTGAGGGTGAGTTGTCCTCTAACCAAACATTCGGGAGTTGGGTGGGGAGTTGAGGTAACTGCATCAAGCCAATTTCTGACAGCCGAACCACTGTCGTTAGCGACTCGACTAACTCAGGATCAAAGCGAGTCCCGCTCAGTTGTTGACATTTTTCCAATGCTTCTGACAAACTCAACGCCGGACGATTTCCCCGAGGTTGAGTTAATTCTTGAAAATAAGACACTAATCCTAAAATTCGCGCTTTGATATTAATTTCTTCACCTTTCTGACCATCGGGTTTCCCGCTACCATCCCAATGTTCCAAATGATGAGCGACAATATCTTTAACGATCGCAAGTTCAGGCATCGCTTCTAACAGTCTAGCTCCAATCACCCCCCGTTCTTGCCAAAAAGCACGGGTTGAATCATCCATTTCTTCTGGCGTTTGGGTAAATACCTCTGGGGGTGCGGAAGCTAAACCAATGCGATACAGTAATCCCGCTAGGCGTAGACGTCGTAACTTAAGAGTGGGTAAATCTAAGAGTTGACCTAAAGTTTCGCACAAAGCCGACACTTGTAAGGAAGCACAGGGGTTATCTTTGTCTCGTTGATCAACTCGTTGTACCATTCTGAGGAAAGCTTGTAATTTATTGGCATTAATATTACGGCTGACTCGTTTGGCTTTATCTTCGAGTTCTCGGAGTTCTCGGGTTTGTCGATTGACGGCGATCAGTTCTTGTTGAGAGGTTTGTAGATAAGTAACGATACGGGAAACAACACCGCTCAAGTCAGAAACGCTTGTACTCGGAGTCGCGATAATTTCTTGGTGCTGCTGTTGGAGTCGGTTGGCTAAATCTGGGTTATAGGGATGGATGCGTTGAATTAAAATTTCCGCCGCCTGACGAACTGAGTTGCTGTCAAACGTCCATAATCCGTAAAATTTGCGTTCGGTGTCAGTCGTCGGTATCCCGTGCGGGAGATATTCTTCGTCTGAAAGTTCATAACACAGAACCATAGCCGTGTAGCCCGGAGCTAAAATAATCAGATTCCATTCCCAAACCAAGTCATCGGTAGGATCTAAGTTAATCAGCGATACATTGTCGAGTTGACCTGTACGATGATTGATAAATCCGCTATCGGGTAAAGCGGCGATCGCTACATGACGGCAACATTGACCAATATCAAAGTAGCGTTCAGCTTCTTGTAGATACCACTTTCCCTCTTGAAAGGTGACTAAAACAAGGGGTTGTTGGTTCGGTTCAGGACTGGAAGTTTGTAAAATATGGTCTTCTAAAGCATGGCACAGTGCCACTAAGGTGTTTTTATAGTAAACTCCAAAGCTTGAAGGTAGTTGACCGTTGGGCAATGTCGTTTTGAGCTGGTTTAAGGTGGATTCTGGATTCATTATTCGACAGGCGATCCCGACTTTTCTTTAAATCTTAGCGAGAATTGATCCCTTGGAAGATCGGGTTTGGAAAATTTGCAATCTGATCAAGTTCAGACTGGGCTGAGTTGATTCAGCAACAGTGTAGCTCAAAAAACAATATTAAGCTGGCTTGGGCGATTTTTGATCTCATAAAAAAAAACGACGATCAGACGAGATCGCCGTGTATTGAGTCGTTTGTCGTTGAGTTCTGCTCATAATAGGGTTCTATCGGTCAACCCTGGGCCATAACAGATTGTTCGGGCCGAGCAAAAATCATCCGTCCCGCAGAAGTTTGTAAAGAACTGGTAACGATGACTCTGACTTGATCGCCAACATAGTCACTACCCGCTTCTACGACAACCATCGTTCCATCCTCTAGATAGCCAATTCCTTGAGAGGGTTCCTTGCCTTCTTTACGAATTTTTAAGTCGATGCTATCTCCGGGTAAGTAGTTAGGGCGTACCGCTTGAGTCAAATCGTTAATGTTTAATACCGGGATTTGCTGCACGGTTGCCACTTGAGAGAGGTTGTAATCGTTAGTCAGCAATGTGGCATTGATTTCTAGAGCTAATCGCACTAACTTAGCATCAACGGTTTGTACATCTTCATAGTCCGCCGGATGAATTTGAATGCGATCGGGATAGTTGTCTCGAATTTGATTTAAAATCTCTAATCCTCGGCGTCCACGCGCTCGTTTTTGGTCGTTGGCTGCATCTGCAACCAGTTGTAACTCTTGCAAAATGAAGCCAGGGACTAAGATTTGTCCTTCCAGAAAACCTGTTTCTAATAACTTTTCTACTCGACCGTCAATAATACAACTTGTATCGAGAATTTTGCTGGAAGCTGGTTTGAGTGTTCCTTCAGCCAGCAACATACTCTCTAAACTGTTGGGATTGATCAGTCGCAAAAAGGCACGTCCATGTGTATCTGCCAGGTTCACTCCGGTAAACCCTAACATCACACTGAATAACACCGCCACTAACGGCTTGATAAAACCAAATTCTCTCGGAATTGGAAACAGAAATAAGGGTGCTAGCAGTAGGTTAGCCACCAACAGCCCCACGACTAAGCCAATGGCACGAGTCAGCAGTACGTCAAGAGGCATCTGTCGGACTTGCTCTTCGAGTCGGCGGTAGGTGGTTTGAACCACTAAGCCTAGCACTCCTCCGATCAGGGCGGTGAATGCAGCCGTGACTGAGCGCAGTCCCTCGATATTGGTGACTTGCTCCAATACATTGTAAGGAAGCAGTTCAATACCATAGAAGCCCATTCCTGCGCCCGCTAGTATGAATAGAATGATAATGATTGCATCTAGCATTACTGTAAGCTAATAAAATGGATAGGGATTCCCCTATGGGAATTTTGTGTAAGTTTTCGTTCTATTATATCGTTCTATTGAATCGGACTGTTTTCCTGATTGTGTGGGGTAAACCCAACACTCAACACCGAACACCCTACACCCTAAACAGTAAAGCTTCACAGTTTTGTATCATATTCTTAACGAGCTTGCGTAGCGGACTGGCGATGAGACTTTGGCGATTTTGGTGGCAAACCCTTGTACTGTCTACTCAATACAATCCGCCTCAATTTGTAGAGGTGGTGATGTTAATGCTGGCGATCATTTTGCTGGGATTTTGGAGTCTAACGGGAGATTTGCCTTATTTAGTGCTGTGTCTGAGTTATGTCGTCGGTTCTTCTACCTCGATGTTAGTGCGAGTCGCTATAGCTCCCCAAACTCGTTTTCACGTTACGCAAGTGATCGCCGTCGTGTTAATATTAATCAGCCTGCTATCGAAAACTGACATAACACGGTACAACCCGTATTAAAGTTCCGTTCCTGCTTCCTTCCAGTAACTGGGATTGCGTGAGGTGTCGGCACTTCTCACGGTTCACAGGCTCAAACCGAATAGCCTTCGGCGAGACGTTCTAAGTTGAGACTCGCATTATAGTCACGCTCTTTGACTTCACCGCAAGCCTGACAGTTGAAAACCCGTTCTTTGAGTGGCATTTCTTGAACGTGACCGCAACTTGAACAGGTTTTAGTTGACGGATAGAATCTATCAGCAAAAACTACAACTGAGCCGTACCACGAGGATTTATACTCAACTTGGCGGCGAATTTCATAAAGAGCAGAATCAGTAATAGCACCCGCTAACTTATGATTCTTTAACATCCCAGAAACATTCAAGTCTTCTAACCCGATGACGGCGTGGTTTTTGCATAGCCATGAGGTTAACTTGTGAATTGCATCTTTTCGGATGTTTGTGACTCTTTGATATGCTTTTGCGAGTTTCAGTCTAGCTTTATTCCTGTTGTTAGAACCCTTCTGTTTTCTCGAGAGTTCTCTTTGAAGTCGCGCTAATTTTTTCTTAGCCTTTTTGTATGCTCTAGGGTTTGCAAAAACCGTACCGTCTGAACAGGTAGCTAAGATCTTAACCCCAACATCAACACCCAGATAAACTCTTGATTTAACAGTCTGTTCTGGTTCAAACTCATAAGCTACTGAAATATACCAAGAATCAGCTACTCGACTAATTGTGACTCGCTTTGTGTTGATTTCAGGTAGGGGTTCATAAGTGAATACCCATCCAATGAAGGGGAGCTTTAGCCTTGTACCCGAAAACCTCATTACCTTGCCACAATTATCTAAAGTAAAGCTATCATTTTTACCTTTTTTCTTGAACTTAGGATGTTCGGCGATGCCCTGAAAAAATCGACTAAATGCTTCTCCCAAGTGCATGAAGGCAAATTGATAAACTCGAGAAGACAAAGTTTTCATCCAGGGATAGTGAGGTTTTACATGATTTGTATAGAACTTTTTCAGCTTGTTGGCAGAAGGCTTCAGCCCTTCTTTATAAGCTTCATTCCAGAGATTTAAAGCCCAATTCCAAACCCACCTAGAAAATCCAGCGTGTTGAGCCATTAAAGTCTTCTGTTTGTTGTTCAGTTTTAACTTGGTATGATAGGCTCGTTGCATAGATCTATTATGTGATCTTACAGATAGTACCGTGTTGTACCATAAATCGTCAACTAAGTTACTGCTCTACACCTTGATCGATCTGATGCTTTCTGTGGCTCAACGATTTTGATTGCCAAAAGACTGATGTAAAATTAAACGATTCCCCATCGGATCATAAGCGTATATTTCCCGACCATGAGAAGCGGTTAAAATGTCTCCCGGTGGTGGATATCCCAGGTGAGACAACATAGCGATCGCCTCTTCTAAATTCATCACTTCCAAACACAGGCTGATTCCTGTATTCGCCTGATGTATAAACTCACTCACCTGGGTAGATTTGGGTTGAAAAATCCCGAGTTTCAAACCGGGAAGCTGAAATTCTGTATAAATCTCTGGAATAGAAGACTGAGGTTGAATGCCTAATAATTGACTATAAAACTCAACCAAAACCTGGATATCTGTCGCTGCTAGCGTGACAAAGGCATTAAAGCAGTGTACAACCATAATGGCAAAATCGCTAAATCTAACGCTTAAATTGTAAAGATGGGACGAATCTTTTTATCCGCAGGTCATGGTGGGTTTGAAAACGGTGTTCGAGATCCGGGCGTCGTTGCGGGGGGAACCACTGAAGCCCAAGAAATGATTTCAATTCGTGACTTGGTGGGGGCTGAACTGCGAGCGCTTAATTTTCAAGTGTACGTGGTTCCTGATGATTTGTCTCAAGCCGAGACGATTGACTGGATTAACTCTTATTCTCGTTCGGGTGATGTGGCGTTAGAGTTGCAGACAGGTGGCTCATCTAATCCCAGTATACGAGGTGTCACGGTTTTTTATATTGCTCACAATGTCGAACGTCAAAAGGATGCACAACAGCTTTTGATGGCGTTATTGCGGCGAGTTCCTCAATTTCCCAGTCGCGGAACGAAACCGGATACTGAAACGGGGTTAGGGCGTTTAATTTTTTGTCGGTGGATTACTATTCCTTCTTTATACATTGAAATTGGTTTTTTAACTAATCCTCAAGATCGAGCTTTAATTCAATCCCGACGGCGAGATATTGCTAAAGGAATTGCTGAGGGAATACTCATCTGGATTCAAAAAGAACAGATTACTCCGGCTCCTCCCGTTCCGTCAAATGTTACAGTTTATGGTTCGATTGGGATTAAAATTAACGGTCAATCTTATGGAGAAGGGGGAATTTTAATTCAGGGAAATTCTTATATTCCTATTGATTTAGTGGATCGCCTGGGAATTAATTTAGCTCAACTGGCTCGGGCGCGTCGGGTGCGATATCGAAATATTGTTTATTTGCGAACGATTGACTTGAGAGGTTTGGGAATTTCTGTGACTTGGGATAATCCGAATCGGACAGTTGTTTTACGGTCTTTTTCCCGTGTGTATGCTGAGAAAATTGACCTAATTATGGGTAATGGAATCGCCACAGAAGTGCAATTAATTTATTTTTTGAAAGCGTCAAATCCTCTAGCTCTGTATCCATTTCCTGAGTTGGTTCATTTGTATCAAGAAGAAGCCAATATCGAAGGGGTTAATTATGATATTGCCTTTTGTCAGATGTGTTTAGAAACGGAATTTTTGCGATTTGGCGGTGAGGTGAAAGCGGCTCAAAATAATTTTGCTGGACTGGGAACGCTTGCGGGGGCGGCAGAAACGGCTTGTTTTGCGACGCCAAGATTGGGCGTCAGGGCGCATATTCAACACTTAAAAGCTTATGCCAGTACCGAACCTTTGGTACAAGAAGTTATCGACCCGAGATTTAATTTTGTTACCCGAGGAATTGCTCCTTCTGTACTGCAATTAAGTGGACGTTGGTCAGAGGATTTGCAATATGGAAATCGGATTTTAGCCCTGATGCAACGCCTTTATGAAGTCTCTGGTGTGTTGTAGCGAAGGGTACTTTTAACCATTAACAATGAGAAAATAATATCTAAAAACACCTATTGTATTCCCCAGGAAATCGAAGTGAATCAAACGTTACGTCAAACCATCAGCCCCTCTCCTACGAAGAGATGAGAAAACCTCTCCCCCAGCCCCTCTCCTACGAGAAAAGGGGAGTAATTTTAGATTAAGAATTAATTCCCCCTCGCCTTTTCAAGTAAATTAGAAAACCTCTCCCCCAGCCCCTCTCCTACGAGGAGATGGGAGTAATTTTAGATTAAGAATTAATTCCCCCTCGCCTCACCCCCCCACCCCCCTTTTTAAGGGCAGGGCCGTTTCGTTCTAACCCGAAAACTTGATTTGTGGGGAGGTGGGGAGGTAGGGAGGTGGGGAGATGGGGGGAATTTTTATTAACAAAAAGCTATTTTTCATCGGAAAAAAATCCTCTCC